>JBBAFB010000075.1:0-10643 GCA_041655595.1 Bacillota bacterium | reverse complement strand
ACCAAGTCCATTAACCATTATCGCAATGGACATTTCTACAGCTGAGGCTCCGCCCATCAAAAACTCAATTATATCAGACCAATAACGGGCCCCACGACCGGCTAAAATAGGCATACCGGGCACCTCCGTGGCTACTTTAGCAGTGTCGGCTAGGCTGTCCATCATGTGCCCATGAGATCCACCAATGGCTATACCAAATCCCAAAGGAGAGGCAGTCTCAATATCAATTTTTAAGGCCATTGCATTCGCATAAAAGGAAATACCATCCGCACCTGCTTCCTCATATTGCCTTGCAATATTCACAATATCTCTACGTGCAGTAGGCGGCATCTTAGTAAAAATAGGCACGTCAACCAGTTCCTTAATACGCTTGATAACGGGGATACCCAAACCAGGGTTTTCACCAAAGGTAGCACCTATTTGATGTTCATCACCCTTTGCCAACTCCGGTATAGTCTGGGGATAGGGACAGCAAAAATTAAGCTGCAATGCCTTAGCCCCTGCCTCCACATAACTAAGGGCCATTTCCTCCCATTGTTTTAGACCTGCACCTGAAATACTGCCAATCAACAAACAGTCTTTTTCTTCACAATAATCTGCACTTTCCCGAATAAACTCTACAAATTTATTCGGGGGAAATTGAGAATTGCGATCTAAATGTATCCAAGAAAACTCCTCGGGCCTTGGTCCATGGGGTTCCCTTGCAGTTACTCGCTGATCAAAAACGTAGTAACGAGGTCGAGGATACCTTTGAAAGTCAGTAAACCAAGATGTAGTCTTTGTAATGACTGCACCAAACCCAGCATCTGCACATCTCCTGATATTTTCAGCAGTTCCTGCTACGGGACCCGCGGCAGATATGATAGGGTTTTTGAGACGAGTACCACCAACCATAACACTTAAATTTTTCATTTTTAAAGCATTCCTCCTCATTTTTTGTTTTGAAAACTTCCGTGACCGCGAATGCGTCAACTCTGGAAGTTTTACTAAATTTATTGCTTGCTGCAAATTAATCTTCTGCCCAATTTTTTAAAATCTATAAATGCACTCAATAGTATTGCCGCCGAAATAACTAGGGCCACAAGGGATATATTGCTTTCTAAAAAAGCAGTATATGAGCCACCGGAAATCCGCAAGGCGCGGTTTAACTCTGCTTCCAACATTTTACCCAGAACCATAGCCACTACAAGATTAGCTAAGGGATATTTGGCTTTGACAAGAAAGTACCCAAGGACCCCAAAGAAAATCATAACCCAGATATCAAAAACTTGTCCCCGATTGGCAAAGGCACCTACAATTGATAAAAGAGCGATCATTGGTACCAAAACAGTGTGTTTAATATTTGCTACCTTGGCTATATAACGTACAAGAAATAAGGCACCAATCATGGCTAGCGGGGCAAAAAGCATCCCCCATATCAGAGTTGGGAAAAATAATGATATAGAGGTATCAAAAAAAGCTTTTCCCGGGGTTAATCCGAAAATCATCAAGCCGCCAAGGAGAATAGCATCCGAAGAACCCCCGGGAATACCTAGGGCAAAAGCAGTGGAAAGGCTTCCGGTAGCAGTGGCACTATTAGCGACCTCGGGAGCAATTAGCCCCTTTATATTTCCTTTACCAAAGGTTTCCGGCTCCTTAGACAATTTTTTTTCTACCATATAATTTACAAGGTTTGAAACATTAATGCCCACTCCGGGCATAACCCCAATGAAAACACCCAAAATCGAAGAACGGATTATGGTAAAGGGTGCCTTCAATACGGCCTTAACACCCTCCCAGACTTCTCCCTTTTGGTGTCCAACCTTGTCACTGTTTACCACAACACTCTTTCCCCTTAGGGCGATTGCTATTAGCTCAGGAAATGCAAACAAACCTATAACAGCGGGCGAAAAGGGAATCCCATCCATTAAATACAAATTCCCAAAGGAAAACCTTGAAGTGCCGGTAATAACATCCATGCCCACAAAAGAAAATAATAGACCAAGTGCAGCCATTAGCATCCCCTTGAGGGTATCCCCTTTTGAGGCCGCCGCAACCAAGGCAAATGCCAATAACACCAACGAGAAAAATTCAATGGGACCCAACTTAGTTGCCCACCGGCCAAACAATGGACCCAAAAAGGCCAGGGAAAGAGGACCCACAAGCCCACCTACAATAGAAGAGGTAAAACTTACCGACAGGGCCGTGGCCGCTCTGCCTTGTTGAGCTAAGGGGTAGCCATCATAACAGGTAGAGATTGATCCGGTTGTCCCCGGAATATTAAGTAATATGGAAGATACCGAACCCCCGCCCACTGTACCGCAATATACCGCTGTTAAAGCAATCATTGCCGCCAAGGGTTCCAACCCAAACGTTATGGGTATACATAGTGCCAAGGCAAAGACCGGGCCCAAACCTGGAATTGCCCCTATTATCAACCCTACATAGACGCCTACAATGGCATAAAGATATAAGTGATGTGAAAAAAAGCTGCCCAGTGCACCTAACCATACTTCCATCGCAAAACCCTCCTTTCGTGTACACTTTGATTAAAAAAACACACCCTGTGGTAAATGCACTGCAAAAACATGATGAAATAGATAATATACCACCAGCGTACTCGAAGAGGAGAAAACCACAATGCCTAGCTTATTTTTCATTCCGAGTAAATACGTAGTTGCCGCCATAAAGCCAATGGTGGTAAGTAAAAAACCAAAAGTTTTCAAAAGAATGGTATAAACAACCATCAGGAGAACTATTAACAAGCCTTTATTATTATAAATTTTACCGAAAAACAGCTTGCTTCGCGTGCTTTTAAATAGAAGTGGCAACTCATGCATCAAAATCAAAGACCCAAAAACTAGGGCTCCTATAGCAGCCAACCTGGGCATGCGCTGGGCTTCACTAGGGTAATTTCCGTTCGTTAGCAGAAAAAAGATCACAAGGCACATCATTAACAATAAAATGCCGATGCTAAAAACTAACTCGGGAAAGTCCTTTTTTTCCATTTATCATGACCACCTTTTAGTTTAGTTGCGGCTGATTTGCCGCAACTAAACTAAGTTTTTAATAGCGAACCTTTACTTAATCATTCATTGTGGCTTCTACAGTGTCTCTTAATGCTTCGCTGCTTTTATATAATTGAAGTACCTTCTCCTCATACTCTTCCCCGGCAATATATTCAACAAAATATTTACCTTCTGTAGATGCAATATACTCCGGATCCTGGGCCGCTTGGGCTAATGCATCCCTTAAAGCCTTAACAATATAATCCGGGGTATTAGGCGGAGCCACTAGGCCAATGAAGCAAGAATAGCCCACCCCTGGGTGCATATCCGAAAAAAGTGGCACTCCTTCATAGCCTGGCAATTCTTCCTCTGCAAAGTAGGCCAAAACATTTAATTCCTTGTTTTTAATCAAAGGGGTGAGGGTCATGGTACTGGTAACTGTGACATCAGCATGCTCACCTACAACAGCAGACACGGCTCGGGAACCGCTTTCATAGGGGATTTTTGTGAATCTAATATCTTCGGAATCAGCTAACAACACATATCCAAAGGTACTGTTGGAAAGCCCTTGTGTGCATGCATATAAAATATCTCTCTCCTTGGCTTTTTTAATTAAATCCTCATAAGTTTTAATATCTGAGTCAGGAGAAACAGCAATACCAGTACTTTCCCCACCTGCAATATTGCCTATATACTCAAAATCTTTAAATTCGGGTGCATTTTCTTGAAACATTTCTATTAGAACATATGTTGGATTGGGTAGAGTCAAAAGTGTGTACCCATCCGGCTCCGCATTGTAAACTGTGTTCGCAGCAATCATCCCGCTGCTTCCCGTAATGTTTTCAATTACAACAGGGGTTCCCAACGCTTTTTGCAGGTAAGGCTGAATTAACCTTGGAACCAAATCTGTGCTGCCACCTGCAGCATGACCCACTATAATTTTGACTGGTTTTGTTGGGTAAGCTTTTTGTTCGGCATCGGTTGTTGAAGCTGGCTTATCATTTGTTCCGTTGGTGGCGGCTTCGTTATTATTACCACAGGCAGCTGCAACTACTAATAAAAGGATTAATAAGCATGTTAACCACATCTTTTTATTCATCAATCAGAACCTCCTTGTTTTGTAATACCACATAGAACTACAAAAAATGCAAACTACTGAACCTTCACCAACCCTGAACTACACTTTCAAGTCAAATACCGAAATTGTATGTCCGCCACCACTCCCCTCCACTAACATCCCCCTGAGCCATTAGCAACTCCCCAAACAATAATGAATCCGCTTAATCATTCAGAAATGGATTTTACCCTAAACTATGGGCAAACCAAATGTTCTGCAACCCTCCCCCTCTATTGCTTGTTTAGCAGACCTAGAGCAACATCAACAATGATGTCCTCCTGTCCACCTACTACCTTTCTTTTGCCCAACTCAATAAGAATATCTCTGGCATCCAAGCCGAATTTTTCTGAGGCCCTGAATGTATGCAATAAAAAACTGGAATATACACCCGCATAACCCAGGGAAAGTGCAGCCTTGTCAATTACCTGGGGACGTGTCATGATAGGCCTGACAACATCCTCGGCTGCATCCATTATCTCGTAAAGATTCACCCCGGTATCGTATCCCAGCTTTTCAAGAACAGCGACCAAAACTTCCGTTGGAGCATTACCCGCACCGGCTCCCAGGCCGGCCAAACTGCCATCTATGGTGCTTACTCCTTCTTCAATTGCAGCAATTGTATTTCCCACTGCCAGTCCCAAATTATTATGAGCATGAAACCCAATTTCTGTTTTTAAATTTTCCTTGAATACATTAACCTTTCTTCGTACTTGCTCCGGATCCATTGCACCGGCTGAATCAACTATGTAAACAATATCAGCGCCATAAGATTCCATAAGCTTTGCCTGTTCTAATAATTTATTCTCATCTACCATATGAGCTAACATTAGGAACCCTATCACTTCCATCCCTTGATCTTTTGCAAAAACCATGTGCTGTTTTGATATATCTGCCTCGGTAACATGGGTGGCAATACGGGCTATCCTAGCACCTTCCTGATATGCCATTTCTAAATCTTCCTTAACACCTATACCCGGCAAAAGGAGCACAGCTAACTTGGCACTGACAGTTGCAGAATATGCCGTTTGTAATAACTCCTGCTCCCTGTGTTTTGCATATCCATACTGAATTGATGACCCACCCAATCCATCGCCATGGCTAATTTCAAATGTGTCAATCTTGGCTTTGTTCAACGCACCGACTATACTAGCAACCGTTTTCAAATCAAATTGATGAAAGACAGAATGGCTCCCATCCCGTAAGGTAACATCAATGATACGAATTTTTCTCCTATTACACATCTTTATCTAATCCTCCCTTCACATCTGTTTTCTATTTTTCTTGCAATAACCTCAGCCGCCGCCAGTGCAGCAGAAGTCATGATATCAAGATTACCGGCATATTTAGGAAGGAAATCCCCGGCCCCTTCCACTTCCACCATGGTTATCACCTTGTCGCCATCAATTGTGGGTTCATGTTTCAAACGATAACCAGGCACATAACCTTGAATGGTTTTTACCATCTCTTTGATTGAAGCAATTATCTTTTCTGATTCAACCTGTCCATTTATCACTGTGTAGATAGTATTTTGGTTTAAAATAGGGGGCTCTGCCGGATTAAGAATTATTAGTGCCTTTGAGGATTTTGCCCTACCGACTTTACGGGAAGCCAATGCAGTAGTAACTGTAAACTCATCAATATTTGCTCGTGTTCCCGGACCGGCACTTTTACTGGGAATTGTGCTGACTGTCTCTGCATATTTAACCTCCGCCACCTTTGACACGGCATAAATAATTGGCACCGTAGCTTGCCCCCCACAAGTAACCATATTAATATTTTCCGGTGTGTTTCCATCCAAATTAATATTCACCGCGGGCACCACATAGGGGCCAACGGCTGCGGGAGTTAAATCAATAGCCATTATTCCAGCCTCCCGCAATATAGGGGCATGTTTAAAATGTGCCCCCGCACTGGTAGCATCAAAAACAATTTTTATAGACGGATCGGACATTATTGACTCAATTCCTTCAATAGAAGTTGCAACGCCCATTTCTTTTGCGTATGCTATACCCTTAGAGTTGGGATCAACGCCCGCGAACATCCCCACCTCTAAACCACAATCCTTTTTCAAAATTTTAACTAGCAAATCTGTTCCTATGTTGCCTGTGCCTAAAATTGCAACTTTTACTGCCACAAAAACAACCCCTTCCGCCTCATTTTCAAAATTATATTATTGTTTTGCATTGCCAAACACCGTTCTGGTTAGTTGTTAAAAAAAATATACCACTTAACCAGAGTAACCAAGCTTGTCAGAAATGGCCTGAGAAATTTGCAACACGCTCTCCTTAACAGCCTCTAATTTTCCACTGTCAATCCTTGCCTTTGGCCCTGCGACACTAATTGCTGCTATTACCTCATTTGAGTAGTTACGAATAGGGGCAGCAACACATACCAGGCCCTCGGCTATCTCTTCATTATCAATGGCATATCCCTTCACTTTGATTTCATCTAGTTCCTCCTTTAATAGGGATGGATCGGTTATTGTTTTTGCTGTCATTTTCAACAACCCTTTTTCATTAATAATTTTTTCTATCCGATCCTGATCTAAATATGCAAATAGCACCTTCCCAATGGCTGAACAATGCAATGGTAACCTTTTGCCAACTTGGGAAACCATCCTCATGGACTCTAACCCCTCTTTTTTATCTATATATACAACTTCCTGCGAATCCATAATAGCAAGATGTACTGTTTCTCCTGTTTCTTGCCGCAACATTTCCAAGTAATAGTCAGTAATTTTTTTCAAATCCATACTTTTTTCTACACGGCAACCCAACTCAAAAAGCTTTAACCCTAGGCGATATTTACCTGAACTAGGGTTTTGAACGATATAACCACGGTTCTCCATAGTATTTAACAGGCCATACACTGTGCTCTTATGTAATCCCAAGATTCTACTTATTTCAGTTACCCCTAACTCCTTATTGTCAACCCCAAAGGATTCCAAAATGTCTAAAGCGCGATCAACAGACTGAACAAATGATCCCCTTCGCACATTAACTGTCTCACTCAAGCTTACTACCTCTTTTCCTCCTAGATAATCATTGCATAAAGCATTATTTCAGAACAGGTGTCTGCAATGCAAGACACTTGTTATTTAATTCGACATGCCTTTGGCAATTCCTTCTTTAATAAGCTAAAAAAATAATTTTCTTTAAGGGATTTTCCATTAAAGCCTTGCTCCCCAATTTTCAAAGCCTAGGGGATAAGCTACACGGTGCATTTGCCAGGTTAAAGCAAAATTGCCCCGGAATCTAAACTAATGGTAATTGACACAGAAATATTGGGTCTCATTTCTATAACCAACAATGCGCTGGCCATTGCAACCGGGGTTTCCGGTGTGAAGGTAAGAGTGAACTGTTTTTCCAATTTAACCAATAAATTAATAATTGAATTTAGTTGGCATAGCTTCAGGTTTTTATTACTAATAATGTGCTGAAGAATATCGGCCGAAAATATGTTTAATAACTCATTCACGCCGTTAACCCTCCCCACGACAGAATGGTTTTTTAGTTTGTAAAACTGGGATTCATCTCATATGTATGTAGAAAAGTGAAGATAGGTGTTTTCCGAAAATCTTGACATAGAAGCCCCATTTCTAACTGTTATCGCTATTATTATTCCTTCACCTATTGTGATGGTAAATTCCGTCTAATAACTAAAAAGCGCTCACTTCTGGTTTTGTATCCTGCCCTGACATCCTATCTACCAACGAACATACATCTTTTTGTTCCATAAATTCTGGATCATTAAGTATTTTCTTTCATCATTTCCGGCTGTTTAGCAGGCTGCTTTTACTTTAGCAAAAGCAAAAGGTAAGCCTACCAAAAATCCGGTAGGCTAGTTCTTATGATTGCTTAGATAAAATTTCTTTAATTTTTTCTAACGCTTCATATGCATCATCAAAAAATTCATGAAGATGCCCTTTAAATTTAAGCAGCTGAGCATTTATTTCTTCTTCGGAAAGACCCTTTTTCTCGAAAAAAATAATAGAACTCAGAACCTCCAAAAGCCTCGGCTCCTGATCATTTAAAAATGCCATTAAACTACCAAGCAAAACATTTTGCTCTGCACCAGTCATTTCGGCATCACCTGGTATTTCAATTGCGTAGCTCTGATAATTATACTCAATCACAGGTGTTTCTTTAAAGATATTAAAAAACTCCCCGATATTTACTTCACCAGCCAACTCCTCAGAATATACACCATAATAATTCCATTTGTACTCAAAAGGAGGGTTGAATGGATTAACAAACTCTTGAACAATATAAACAATCTTTTGCATCTTTTTTCTTCCCCTAATTTGGCCGCCGCCTAACCTAATCATATCTCTTAGCACAAAAATGTTTTTCATTTCCATTAATTCTCGCAACCTCCTTCATGCTTTTATATACCACACAATTTCTTCTTTTTTAAGAACATCTTTTGCCTCATTAATAATACTTTCCCTTATTGCGGACAAAGGAATAACCTCCTCATCACGCAAAATGTAAATTTCATTCAATAATTCACCTATATAAAGGTTTTTATAGGTAGTGTTTTTAGGCGAATCCTCCTGAAAATAATATTCTCTTTCATCTTTATTTTTAAAACTATTCATAATATCTTCTTTTCTTTTACTGTATTCTATGAGATTATCAGTAGGATATATTGCTTTATAATAAGGCTTTCTAGTGAATAAATGATACAATAACTCCTTCAAAATAGGATCTTTGGTTTTTTCATACCAGTCCCTAAACCAGGTCAAAACCGCAAAATCATCCAATTTTAAATATGCTCCCATTGAAATGTTGCCAGAATATAGATCCTTAATATAATTATATCCTATAAGTTTTTTGTGTTCCTTTTCTAACATTCTTTTTATAATATTTGTAACTACTACCTCGAAGCCTCGAATTGCCTTATGGTAATATACATGGGCATACATAAAATGCCTACCAAGCAAGTACTGCTCCAATACATTAAGACCCTTCTTGGAATCAACACTTACTACTGTTTCACCTTCAGAATGACGAAATGTTGATACTTCAATACTAATGTTTTTCAGTAGCCAGTCAATATCAAACCTACCATAATTTGCTCCAGTCATATAGGAATCCCTCAGCAAATAATCAATGCGATCTGCATCAAATTGGCTAGATACAATCGAGGCAACATGCGGATTTGAATATCGGTTATTAATAACCTGGCAAATCTTTTCTGGAAAATCCTCTCCATGTTTTTTTAATATGAAAGAGATTTCATTGCATTCTTGAATAATATTAACAGACATCTCCTCATGTTTGAAATTTCCGCCTAAGTTTTTAATAGCTGTTTCGAAGGCATGACTAAAAGGTGCGTGTCCAATATCATGTAATAAACCGGCTAAAGCTACAAGATTTTTTTCTTTTTTATCAAGTTTAAAGATTGTACTATTCTTTTCTAGATTACGCATAATACGTTTTGACATACCATAAACACCGAGGGAATGAGTAAGCCGACTATGTTCAGCAGCGGGATAAACCAGCCATGCCACCCCCAACTGCCTTATTCTTCTTAATCTTTGAAAGGCAACGGTATCAATAAGGGCCAAAGCATCATCTTCAACTTCTATGATATTATGGATAGGATCCCTTATTATTTTTGCCACTGATGCAACCCCACCAAGTCTATTTTAATAATATAAATGGTTCTTCTTTTTAGCATGATTTCCTGCTAAAGATTTCCTTATGACAAAATTTTTCCGCAGGACATTATTTTTTTATACTGAAGGGGTGAAAGCCGGGTGCCATCCTTGCCGAGATACCACTTCTTTATAGAAAATCTGCAAAACTCCGATTGCCAAACCTTATACACCACCTAAATTCAGCCGCTCAAACCTCCATGCATCCCTAACCATATCCTCTATAGCCAGTTCAGCTTTCCAACTTAGCTCTTTTTCAGCCTTACTTGCATCGGCAAAGCAAGTTTAAATTACATCCCCGGGACCTGTCCGAGACCACTGAAAAAGTAGCTTTTTTTGTTCACCACTCACCCGAATATTGGGTTTTTCCGAAAAATTAACCGGAACTCAAGTATATTTAAAATAAAATCAGAAAACAAATTAAAATCAGAGGATAGTATGGCTGCTATCCTCTTTAAATTAACCGCAATGGCGGTTAATTTTGCCTGGTTGGCCATGCTTCTTAGGCCGTATCCCCTGGCACGACCTAATCCATGATGATTTTTCATCTCACCGTTTTTGCCCTCGTGACTCGCCCGGTTTTTGTATTTCTCCTTAAACTCTGGTGATTTTTGTTCCTGGCTGTAGCCATAAAACTCAATGGCGTTGATCCCTATACGTAGCACCTTTGCCTTGGTTTTCTCTGACACACATTCGCTTTTAAGAGGGCAGTGTTGACATATATCCCTTTGGAAATAGTATGCATAGGTTTGGTAACCGTTCGTTTTTTTCATTAATGTTTTCTTTCCGGTACTGTTGCCATTTCGGCAGAACCATTCATCGGAGTCTTTGTTGTAGCTGAACTTTTCTTCGTCAATTCTGTAGATTACCTCGCTGA
>JBBAFB010000074.1:0-10752 GCA_041655595.1 Bacillota bacterium | reverse complement strand
AATCGGTTTGACCACGTTAGACCACGTTAGACCACGTTAGACCACGTTAGACCACGTTAGACCACGTTAGACCACGTTAGACCACGTTAGGCCACGTCAGACCACGTTAGACCACGTCAGACCACGTTAGACAATGTTAGACAACGTTAACCCATTGCTTGTCAACCGCTTGACAACTACCTTTTTCTACTTTCAACTCTCTACCTTCCACCTTCTACTTCCAACCATCGCTACTGCAAAAGCTCAATTGCTTTAGCCAGCTGGGCATCTTTGTTGGTATCCGGTGCGTGGGCCAAGGCTATTGCTTCCTCTTCCGGAGTAAGCTTAACTTCCACATCAGGAATAATCCCCACCTTGTTAATGTCCTGGTTATTGGGGGTTAGATATTTAGCAGTAGTCAGCTTAAGAGCCGCACCCCCGGATAACTGAAATAAAGTTTGCACCAAGCCCTTTCCAAAAGTGGTTTCCCCCACTAAAATGCCTGAGTTGGTGTCCTTAATGGCACCGGCAACTATTTCCGAAGCACTAGCACTGCCCTTATTTACTAAAACCGCCAGAGGAACATCCAGTCGGTGGGGGTGAACCGTATTCATGGTGTGATTGCTGCTCTTGCCTACTATGTGTACCACAGGACCCTTTGGTACAAAGTAAGAAGCTACCTCTACTGCTACATTTAGGGAACCTCCCGGGTTGCTTCTCAAATCCAAAATTAAACCTTTGATCGGCTGTTTGCCCAGTTCCGCCAAAACTTTACCTAGCTCAAAACCGGTATGCTCTGAAAAGTTACTGATGTTGACATAGCCAATTCCAGGTTGACCCTCTAGAAATTCGCCCTCCACCGTTGGGATCTCCACCACTTCTCTAATTAGAGTCACCTCTTTAAAAGGTTCTCCTTCCCTATAGATTAACAATACTACCGAAGTGCCGGGTTCTCCCTGCATTAACTCAGCCGCATCCTCTAGGTCTAACTCCGCCACGTCCTTCTCGTCTATTTTTAAAATTTGGTCCCCGGAGACAATCCCCGCCCTTTGGGCCGGAGTGCCTTTAAAGGGGGAAACCACTATCAGTCTATGATCATCACCCATGGTTATTAACAGGCCGACTCCCCCGTAAACACCCTTAATGTTTTTCTGCATATTCTCATATAACTTGGGTTCCATATAAACAGAGTAAGGATCCCCTAAGGCATCCACCATGCCAACGGTGGCCCCTTTAATTAAACCGGCCGTGTCTACCTCGTTTATGGACTGACTTTTAATCAGGCCGACCACCCTAACTGCTTGGCCTAGGGTATCCAAATTGACAACCACCAAGACGGTTAAACTAACAGTAACAAACACACTAAAAACCACCAAGGCCTTTAATACTCTTTTTAAAATGCCGTTTCTCTGATTCAAAAAACCCTCCACCTCTATCCCGTTTATTTCATTCTTCTTTATCAATAACCAATTAATCTATCTTATTATTCGCCAAAGGCATTTAATAACCTGCAAATTATACCAAAAAAGACCCTAGGGGGTCTATTGTCGGTGGTCGGTGGTCTAGCAGTTGTTTTTGCATGTGATTCTGCTTACACCTTCGCTGCACTCAGGATGACGTTGAAGCAGTTTTTTACTTAATTATCAGTGCGAGAAGCATGAGCAACGAAACGCTCAAAAGACAAGAGGCCGGAAACAAGAAGCAAGAGGCAAAAAACCCCTCACTGTCATTGCGAGGCCGTCGGGCCGTAGCAACCCCGGGCCCCAAAGAAATACCCCAAAAGGTTTTGCAACCGCTTGACCACTGCTTGACTATTGCTTGACCACCGCTAAACAAAAGCTAAAAAGCGTTGGCTTTAAGCTTTTCGCTCTCTACTTCAAATAATTCCAGGGACTCACCGGATTTCCGTTTTTTCTTACTTCAAAATGTAGGTGGGGACCGGTACTGATGCCGGTGGAGCCGACCTTGCCAATCTGTTCCCCTCTTAAAACCTCCGCCCCTTCTTTGACGGTAAAGGCAGATAAATGGCCGTATAAGGTCGTTATACCACTTCCGTGTTCAACCATTACCGCATTGCCATAGGCACCAAAATAGCCCACAAAGGTAACCTGTCCATAATCTGCGGCCACAATTTTTGCCCCCATGGGAGCCCCGATATCAATTCCCGTATGAGTACTGTTCTTTTTCAAGACCGGATGCCATCGAGGACCATAGTCATCGGTAATCCTGGTATAGCCCGGAGTCGGCCAAAGCATTTTTTCGCCGGAAAACTTACGATCGCTGGCCATGCGAGCCTGGATTTCCCTAATCTTTTCCCCTAACTTTTTAGATGCTTCCTCTTCTTCTGCCAGGGCCCTCTCAATCAATGCTTTTTCGGTTTTTAAAGCCTCGGATAAACGAGATTTCTCCAACTGCTGCTCAGCTAAGCGTTCTTTTTTAAGCTCGGTACTAGCCTTGGCATCTTCTATTTTATCCCTTTCTTCTTCCAATTGAGCTTTTTTTGCTTCAATCAGGGCCTTCTCCGCCTCAATTTGCTCTAAAAGCCTTAAATCATGCTCCGCAATCTTCTGCAGCAACTCCATGCGGACCAAAAAATCGGTCATGCTGGTAGAATCCATTAAAACCTCTAAGTAATTTACATCTCCCCGTTGATATATCCCCACAACCCTTTTTTTAAAAACCTCTGTTCTGTTCTCCAACCTGGCCCTGGCATCCGCCAACTCGGTCAAAACCTGTTCTACTCTTTCCGCAGCAGCTAACAATTCCGCTTCCAGGGCAGCCAAATCTTTTTCCACCGCCTCAATGGTTCGGTCTAAGCTGGTCATCTGCTCAGTTAAACTTTTGAGTTCCTTGTCCTTCCCCGCAATTTCCTGCTGATGCTTTTTAATTTGCTCAGCCATTTCTTCCTGCTGCTCTCTTAAATCCTCCAGTTCATCACCCCAAACGGGTATAAAAGGCAAGACAAAAAGCAACAGCACTAAAGTAAAAACAGTCAATTTTTTCAAATTTTGGCCCCCTCTCTTTATACTTTTAGGAAACGCTGCATAGAGATCAAGCTGCCTAAAGCCCCAACGGCAGCTCCCCCTGCCAGGAGTTTCCACAGAACACTATAAATTGTTACGGGATCGTTAATTAAAGTTAAAAAAGACATTTCAGGAGCAAACTCCAAAATAAAAGAGTCATAGCCAAAATAAACTCCCAAACAAGCAAATAAGGCACCGAGGGTACCCAAAATCAGTCCCTCCAGGAAAAACGGCCAGCGAACGAACCAGTCAGTTGCTCCCACCAATTTCATAATGTGAAGTTCTTTTCTACGGGCAAAAACCGTCAATCTAACAGTGGTGGCAATTAAAAAGACGGCTGCACCAGTCAAAAGAATAATCAAGCCACTACCTACGATACGCACCTTACTAGAAACCATAAACCATCTTTCTACTTCCTGTTGGCCGTAGTCCACCTTATAAACCTTGGGAGTTTGTCCGATATAATCGGCCGTGGAGGCAATCCTTTCCGGCTCCTTTACCTTAATTATAAAATAATCCGGCAAGGGATTTTCTCCCCCCAAAGCACCCAAAAGATCCCGGTCCTCCCCATAGCGGCCATATAGTTTTAGCAGCCCATCTTCCTTAGGCACTAACACAACAGAGGCAACATTCGGCAAGGCTTGAATTTGCTTTTGGATCTCTAAAACCTCACCTCTGGGAGTTTCCACATCAACAAAGGCGGCAATTTCAATGTTGGCTTCAAAATTATCTACTATATAGTTGGCGTTAAGTACCAGGAGGGTAAAGATTCCCACCAGAAAAACGGAGATGGCAACAGTGCTGACGGCAGCCAGGCTGATCCAAAGGTTCCTGGTCATTGATTGGCCCGCTTGTCGGAAGTAATAGCCAATTGTTCTAAGCTTCACGGCAATAGGCCCCTCTTTCCTCATCCCTGGTTAATTGTCCCTGTTCCAAAACAATTACCCTCTTACGCAGTTTATCTACAATTTCTGCCGCATGGGTAGCCATTACCACAGTGGTTCCCCATTTATTAATTCCATTCATCAGTTCAATAATTTCCCAAGCCGTATCTGGATCTAAATTGCCTGTAGGCTCATCAGCCAATAGTATTTGCGGCCTGTTAACAATTGCTCTAGCAATGGCCACCCTTTGCTGCTCCCCTCCCGATAGTTGCAGGGGAAAACTATCTCTTTTACCCAAGAGGCCAACCAATTCCAGCACCTCTAGAACCTTTTCTCTGATTTCCCTACCGGTGCATCCCATTACTTCTAAAGCAAAAGCTACATTTTCAAACACGGTCATCTCGTTTAAAAGGCTGTAATCCTGGAAAACAACCCCCACATTGCGGCGCAAAAGGGCCGTTTCCCTCCTGCTAAGGCGGCTGATACTGCGATTTCCTACCAAAATATGCCCTTTGGTAGGTTCTTCTATCTTTAATAGGAGTCGCAGGAAGGTAGACTTACCGGCACCGCTGGCCCCAACCAGGAAAACAAACTCTCCCTTTTCGATTCTGGTGCTGACGTCCCTTAAGGCCAAAGTCTTATTGTCAAAGGCCTTGGAAACATTGATAAATTGGATCAAGAAAACCAACCCCATTTTGCAAGACATTTTTTGTCAACTTAGGCTGTGATACCTAGTTAACTTCGACAAATAATGAGGAAATCCTTTATCTAGGGGCAAGTAGAAAGTGGAAAAACAAAAGCACCGGAAACCATCCCGGTGCTCGTGGTTTGGCAGTTGCAAAAGCTAAAAGGCGTTGGCTTTTGGCTTTTAGCTTTGCGCTTTCAGCCATAAAGCCTCCTTAGCTTTTTGAACCAAATTTTCTTTGGTCAAACCATAGGCCTCTAATAACTCCTTAGGACTACCGGATTCACCAAAAACATCTTCCACTCCCACCCTCATCACCGGCACAGGAAAGGATTCACCAACAGTCTCCGCCACCGCTGAACCTAAACCTCCCAGCACCGTATGCTCCTCAGCAGTAACCAAAGCCCCGGTTTTTCGAGCTAAGTCCAAAATTGCTTCTTGATCCAAAGGTTTAATGGTGGAAACATTCAGGACAGCCGCAGCAATACCCTCCCTTTGAAGCAGCTCTGCGGCCTCCAAGGCAACTGCCACCATCAAGCCGGTTGCTATCAAACCCACATCCTTGCCCTCGCGCAACAGGTGAGCCCTACCTATTTTAAACTGATAATTATTGTCATAAATTACGGGAACCCTAGCCCTACCCAGGCGCAAATAAACAGGGCCATGATAATCAGCCGCCGCCTTAACCGCCTGTTCCGTTTCTACCCCGTCGGCAGGCACTATTACAACCATCTCGGGGATAGAACGCATTAAAGCAATATCCTCAATAGCCTGATGGGAGGCTCCATCCTCACCCACGGTCAACCCGGCATGGGTGGCAGCAATTTTAACATTCATTTTGGGATAGGCTATGCTGTTCCTGATCTGTTCAAAAGCCCGCCCCACCGCGAAAATAGCAAAGGTGCTGGCAAAAGTCACCTTGCCACTGCTGGCCAGACCCGCCGCTGTCCCCATTAAATTTTGCTCGGCAATACCCATATTAAAAAACCGTTCAGGAAATAATTTTTTAAAATTAATTGTTTTTGTAGAACCGGCCAAATCCGCATCCAAGACTACCACCTTGGGATTGTTCTTCCCCAGCTCTGCCAAGGCTTTACCATATGCATCTCTTGTCGCTATCATCTCTTTGCCTCCTATCCTAATTCAACCAAAGCCTGTCGAACCTGCTCCGCATCGGGAGCTTTGCCGTGCCAGCCCACTTGATTCTCCATAAAGGAGACCCCTTTACCCTTCACGGTTTTGGCAATAATCATCACCGGCCGGTCTTTAACGGCTTTGCTTGCTTCCAAGGCAGCCAGAATTGCCCCTATATCATGGCCGTCAATCTCCAATACATGCCAGCCAAAGGCCCGCCACTTTTCATTTAAAGGTTCGGGGGACATAACCTCCGCGGTGGGTCCGTCAATTTGCAAACCATTCCAATCCAAGAAGCAGGTTAAATTGTCCAATTTGTAATGGGCCGCTGCCATGGCCGCCTCCCAAACTATGCCCTCCTGACACTCCCCGTCTCCCAATAAAACATAAACTCCGTAGTCCTTTTTGTCCAGCTTCCCCGCTAAAGCAACACCAATGGAGGCAGAAAAACCCTGGCCTAATGATCCTGTGGACATTTCCACCCCCGGCAATAAATTACGATCGGGATGTCCTTGGAGACGGCTGCCCATTTTTCTGAGACTTAGCAGCTCCTCTTTAGGGAAAAAACCTCTTTCCGCCAGTGCCCCATATAAGACCGGGGCAGCATGTCCCTTTGATAAAATAAAGCGGTCCCTATCTGCCCAATCAGGTTTTGCGGGATCGAGTTTTAACTGATGGAAGTATAAAGTTGCCACTATATCCGCCGCCGATAAGGAACCACCCGGGTGTCCGGAGCCGGCGGCACCGGTCATTTTAATAATACTTCTGCGTATTTCCGTAGCCTTAGCTTCCAATTCTTTGATCGTTTCCAACTGCAATTGCCTCACTCCATAAAAAATTATAGTAGATTTTCCTTAAAGCCTTCACCCAGCACTTCCCTCACATCTGTAACAATTACAAAAGCTTTTGCATCGATTTCCGCCACCAGGGTTTTTAGTTGAGTAATCTCCGTGCGGCTGACTACACAAAACAAGGTAACCCGGTCCAGACCGGTATATAAGCCTTTACCTGTTAAGGCTGTCACTCCCCTGTTCATCTCCGCCAAAACCCTTCGGGCGATTTCCTCGCAATGCTCGGAAATGATAAAAGCGGCCTTGGCACTGCTGAAACCCTCCTGGATAGCATCCAGGACTTTAGTAGTAACGAACAAAGAAAGCAGCCCATAAAGGGCAAGCTCCAAATTAAAAACAATCCCCGCAATAATAATCACGACGGTATCAATAATCATTAAAGATTGCCCAATGCTTAAGTGTGTGTAACGATGCAGAATCCGAGAGGCCAAATCCGTTCCCCCGGTAGAACCACCGGTACGAACTACTATGCCCAGCCCAACCCCCATCAATAAACCACCGTAAACGGCAGATAATAAAGGGTCCACAGTAAAGGGGGTTAGGACAATGCTCAATAAATCAATGGCTACTGATAAAACCACCGCTCCGTACAAGGTTTTAAAAAGAAAGGGAAGCCCCATGGTCTTAATTGCCATGATGAATAAAGGGATATTTAGTCCCAGCATGGTTAGGCCCGTGGGAGAGCCCGTCAGATAAAAAATAACTGTCGCTAAACCACTGACCCCGCCGGCAGCAATTCTATTGGGAATTAGAAAAAGCACCAAACCCGCAGCAGCTACTATGGCGCCTAAAGCAATCCCGATGAAACTCAAAATATGTTTACGGGCCAAGGCCCTCCCTCCTAGTATCTCAAAGCAAAAAAAGTTTTTACCCAAATTCTCTTAAAATTAATTTCTTTTTTAGGAATTAATATGTTTCGACACCGAACTACCCTATTCCTTTATTTTAAAAAGCAGAAAGCTGAAAGCGTAAAGTTTTTGGATATTCCTTTGTGGTCGAGATTCTTCACTACGCTACGCTCCGTTCAGAATGACGTTGTCGTGGACTTGTGCTTTTAGCCTATTCAAAAACAATTGCCCCAACAGGGCAAACGTCAATGCATTTGCCGCAATTGGAGCAATCACTGGTTATTCTATATCCCTGCCAAATTTGGCTGAGTTTTTGTTTCCCCGCCATGGCACCATCCATCACCACGTCTGTAGTAGAATTGATACTCCCTTCAGTATGATAAACATAGCCGTCATCAATGGCATTTTCGGGGCACACCACACTGCAGGCGCCACAGGAAATACAGTTTTCATTTATGCGATAAGCCATCTTTAAATCCTCCTAAGTAGTCTTTCCCCTAAAAATGCCCCAAGGAAAAATTCCTATGCACCACTTAAGAAAACATTTAAATATTAGTTCTGGCTTGTTCCTTTAAATAGGCTCTGATAAAGGGCATCAGCTCCCCATCCATGACAGCTCCAATATTGCCCGTTTCCCGGTTGGTGCGATGATCCTTCACCAATGAATATGGGTGAAAAACATAGGAACGAATCTGACTGCCCCAAGCTATTTCCCTTTGTTCCCCGCGAATCTGTGCCAATTCCGCTTCTTTCTTGGTTTCCCTTCTTTCTGCCAGCTTAGCCTGCAGCATTCTGAGCGCCATAGCCCTGTTATTATGCTGAGAGCGCTCATTCTGACACTGTACCACGATGCCGGTGGGCAAGTGGGTGATTCTAACGGCGGAATCTGTTTTGTTGACATGCTGGCCACCGGCACCGCCGGCTCGAAAGGTATCTATTTTTAGCTCGCTGGAATCAATCTCTACTTCCACCTGTTCATCTATTTCCGGCATACATTCCACAGAGGCAAAGGAGGTATGTCTCCTGCCTGAGGCATCGAAGGGAGAAATTCGAACCAAACGGTGAACCCCTTTTTCTGCCTTTAAATAGCCATAGGCATTTTCCCCTTTGACTAAAAGAGTTGCACTTTTAATGCCGCCCTCATCGCAACTTAATAAATCTAATACTTCCACTGCGAAGCCTTCCTGCTCCGCAAAACGACTATACATGCGCATTAACATTTGTGCCCAATCCTGAGCCTCGGTACCCCCTGCTCCCGCATGAATGGAAAGGAACGCATTATTGGCATCATGTTCTCCTGCCAACAGAGTTGCCAACTCCATCACAGCTATTTCATGCTCCAGCTTCTTTAAATCCTTTAGCAGCCCTGCTTCCAAACCCGAGTCTTCCTCTTCTAAGGCCAGCTCCGTCAGCTCGCTAATTTCATGCCAATGATTAAAAAGGGCGGCATAGGCCTCCACCTTTTCTTTTTGGCTACTTAATAACCGGGTAAGCTCTTGGGCTCTTTCCCTTTGATCCCAAAAATTATCTTGTAAAAACTCCTCTTCCAAAGCAGCTATTTTTTCCTGCCGGCCCGGTATGTCAAAGAGAAACCCTCAATTCTTCAATTTTTTCCCCTAGGTCTTCCAACATGGGCTTTAATTCACCCAACATAACACTCGCCTCCTCTGCAGCAACCTTGCTAATTGCTTACATCCTTATTTTATCATACTTTTACGCAAGATGTGTTTAAAACCGCAAATTGATACAACATAGAAGCAATACCGAACTTGAATTAACCTGCTAAAGGATTTTTATTCTACTTAGTTCTATTTTGGCTTATTCTATGTTAAGATAAACAAATAAAGTTGTTTGATAAATAATTCTGCCATCTTTTAGATTTACCCTAATGGGAATCCCCGGTTTTCAAAACGGCTACCATACTAAACCAGCCATGTTGACGGCAAAATTAACTGGATTACCGGGATAAAATAAGCAAAGGAGGGCAAAGAGTATGAATAAAAAAAAGTTGGTGGTAATCGGCGGTGATGCTGCCGGCATGAGTGGAGCCAGCCAGGTCAAAAGATTAAAGCCTGAGTGGGAGGTGGTGGTCCTAGAAAAGACCGATTTCATCTCCTATGCCGCCTGCGGCATGCCTTACTACTTGGAAGGCTTGGTCCCCGAGAAAGAACAACTGATTGAGCTGACACCGGAGGATGCTGTTTCAAAAAGGAAAATTGACCTCAGACTAAGGCATGAAGTCACTAAAATCTTCCCGGAGGATAACAAAGTAGCGATTAAAACAGAGCAAGGAGAATATGAAGAAAGCTTCGATTTTCTATTAATCGCTACGGGCTCTCTTCCCCTGATTCCCAGAGCTGGATATCAACAATCCGAGCAGGTTTTTGTGTTAAAGAACCTTTCGGACATGGAGAAAATTGATACCTTTATTAAAGAAAACTCTCCCGGCAAATGCGCAGTAATTGGCGGAGGGTACATTGGATTGGAAATGGCAGAAGCCTTTCGAGGCAGAGGACTTGAAACACATCTCATTCACCGCAGGACTGATTTGAGCAAAACCTTTGAAGTGGAAATCTCGAATCTAATCAAAGAAGAAATGGCCAATAACGGAGTGGTTTTAAACCTGGAAACAACAATCGAAGCGATAACTGACGAAGGCGAAGGTGTCACAGTAATCACGGATAAAGGCAAGCTAAACTATGATTTTGTTTTTTTGGGGCTGGGAACCGTCCCTGCCAGTAAATTAGCCGGGGAATGCGGTATTGAGCTAGGTATAAAGGGGTCTATTAAGGTCAATGAATACCTACAGACCAATTACCCAAATATTTATGCAGCGGGTGATTGTGCCGAAACGATGCACCTGCTGAGCAAAGAGCCGGTCTACACCCCTTTGGCGCTAAAAGCCAATAAAGAGGGTCTGCTGGCAGGAATGAATATGGCGGGCCTACAAAAACCGTTCCGGGGTGTTTTAGGAACGGCCATAACTAAATGCTTTTCCCTTGGTGTTGCCAGAACTGGCCTAACCTATGGGGAGGCAGTCAAACATAATTTTAATCCGGTAAAAATCCCTCTTAATTCCCAAAGCAGGGCCAAGTACTATCCTGATTCCGCAAAGCTTTTTTCCTTGATAATCGCGGACAAAGGTACAGGACTCATCCTGGGTGCCCAATTAGCGGGACCTCTTGATGCAGTCAAAAGAATAGATGTTTATGTAACGGCCATTCAGCATAAAATGACTCTGGATGATATCTTCGATCTTGACCTGGCCTACGCTCCTCCCTTTTCCCCGGTGTATGATCCGGTCCTGTTGGCAGCCCGGGTAGGGAGAAAATTTATCTAAATCTTAGG
>JBBAFB010000073.1:0-10800 GCA_041655595.1 Bacillota bacterium | reverse complement strand
CCATTCCGGTTTTTTCTTTTTTAGATAGATCATAATTTCCTCGGGAAGGAAGCCGTCCTCCGCCAATAAAATTCCCATCACGGTGCCGCTGTGGGCCACATTGACTCCTAGGGCTTTTACTTCCTTCGCCCATTCCAGTACCTTGGGCAAGTCGGGTTTAGGCAAGAGTTCCTGATTGGCCAAAGCACTTTCCGTTACTCCTCGACCAATCTTTTCTATATCCCCTTCCCTCAAGCCTTCTTTAACCAAGCGGAGGGCAATTTTTACCCGCTTTTCTTTTCTTAAGTTACATTCTTTGAAACGTTCCCCTTGATAAAAATTTATGGTGTCTACCACACCGCTGGGATCTACCACCAAGATATTGAGAGGCGGTGCCTCGCCCAGTTCCTCGAACCATTTTCCTTCTTTGTAATCAAAAAGCACTACCCCTTCAAACATAATACCATCGCTAGGTTCTATGCTAAGGGATAAAGTAGCAAGCTCTTCCGCAGTTAACTCCTTGCCCCCCAACCGTGCCGTCGCCAAAAGAGCTGCGGCAATATCAGCAGTGCTGCTGGCCATACCCTTGCCGGGGGGAAGAAGGCTATCTCTTGTAAAACTTAAATCCTGAAGGGGCAAACCCAGTTTTGAAGCCACTAATTCAATTCCTTTAGCTGTTTTAGAAAACTCCTTGGGAAATCCCTCCCCACTTTGACTGATTTCAATAGTAGAACCCATATCAATAGGGCAAGTAATTAAAAAAGTACTTTCCCCGATGGCACCCTCTACCAATTCCCCACATGTGCCCGGTGCCCAAGCCTTGGCCTTTAATATCTCCATCCAAAACCCACTCCCGTTCCCAGACTATTTAATAAAACCATTGTTAACAGAAAAACCAACTCCGCCAGCTCCCCCGTTGCCCCATAGGTATCTCCGGTTTGACCCCCTAGAGATTTTGCTACCCTTTGGGCTAACAAATAAACCAATATCAAGGTAATCACTAAAGCTAAAATTGCATCCAGACCAATTAATATTCCGGCGACCAAGGATAAAAACAAGCTTGCCCACCAAAACTTAGCCCTGGCTTTTTCTCTATCAAAGACACTGCCTAACCCCGGTTTTGCTCCGGCATAGGGGTAGTGTGCAATGGCGTAAACCATAACCCACCTCCCCACCGCCGGCATTAAAATTAATATTCTGTATTTTGCAGACCAAACTAATGCCGCTACCAAGGTAATTTTAAGAATTAATTGACACACAAGGACAATCGCCCCCATGGCACCTACACTGCTATCCTTCATTATTTCCAGCTTTCGTTCCCTTGGTCGGCCGCTAAGCAGCCCATCGGCAGTGTCCATCAAACCATCCAAATGCAGTCCCGCCGTTAAAACAACCAAGGTAATGACAGTAAGGGCATTGCCTGCAAGGCCCAAACCAAGATAATCCCCCAAAGAGGCAACCCCGGCAATGATTCCCCCTAAGGTAAACCCTACCCAAGGGTAATAAGTCAGGCTTTTGGTCAATTGCTCCCGAGTGGCTATATAATTAATTTTAATAGGCAGGCAAGTTAAAAAACTTAGTGCCAAAAGATAGGCTTGCATTTCCAGGCCTCCAATATGCTAAAAATAGTGAAAGATAATACCCCCAAAAACCAGGGTTAAAAAAGTAATGGCATATGTAATAATGACGGTTTGATAAATAAGGCCCACATCCAAAGGTCGTAAAGCCTCCCCCATTGTCCCACGAAAGCCGGGCTCCCCAAAGTAGTAGTTTAAGCCGCCTAATTGTACTTTTAAGGCTCCTGCTACCCCGGCTTCGATAATACCTCCGTTGGGACTGGGGTGAACCCGACGGTCTTTTTTCATGGTTTCCCAAGTTCTAGCCAAACCCCCCGGGGTAAAAGGGGCTATTAACAGCAACAAAAAACCTGATAGGCGAGCCGGCAAATAATTAGCAAGATCATCAAGCTTGGCAGCCGCCCTGCCCAAATCTACATAATGTTCCTCCCGGTAACCTATCATGGAATCCAAGGTATTAACTGCCTTATAGGCCAAAGCCAAGGGGGCTCCGCCGATAAAGGCATAACATAGGGGTGCAACAATTCCGTCCACCGTGTTTTCCGCTACAGTTTCCACTGCGGCTCTGGCAATCTCTCCTTCATCTAGTTGTTCCGTATCCCTACCCACAATTAGGGCAACCTTAGACCTGGCCAGGGGCAAATCTTTTGCCTGAAGGGGCTTAGCCACAGCTAAAGCATGTTGGTGCAAACTCTTAAGGGCGAAGGATGTATACAACAGCCAAAGCTGGGCCCCCACAGCTAAGTAGGGGTGAATATTATAAGCCAGCTTAATTATACCCCAAACAAAAACATAGGTACCTCCCACTATCACAAAAACCAGCAGGGCCCCTCCCCACCTGAGTCCTTTTGGAGAATCGAACCAACGACGGATTAATTTCTCGCCAAAATTAATTGCTTTACCCATTATTACTACCGGATGAGGCCAGCGACGAGGATCCCCCAGTAGCAAGTCCAAAACAATTGCAGCCAAAATTAAGTTTGTTAACATAATACTTTCAACGACCTTTCAAAGTTGACCGTGCGTGCCACCTTACCACGGACGTATTGTAAGGATGGGGTTCCACCCCGCCCTTGTACCCTCGGATGCAGCCTCACCTTCTATTTGATTTTTAAGGGTTGTCCCGCTATTATGAAATAAACCTGATCGGCAGCGGCAGCAACCAGTTGATTAGCTTTGCCGTTTAAATCCCTAAAGGCCCGTCCTTCCGGGGATGGAGGAACCAAGCCCATCCCCACCTCATCCCCCACTATCAAAGAACTATAAGTAGCCTGTCCCAGTGACTTCAATAAGCTTTCCACCTCAGCTAAAGCCTTGGCCTCTTCTTGATCTCCCCAAGGGAAGGTCCCCCAAGGATACTGGTACAATAAATTAGCCAACCAGCCGGAAAGACTATCCATCAGTAATATCCCGCAAAAACCCTTTAAGGTTTCCAAGGCTTTCAGCGGGTTTAACGGTTCCTCAATAGTTCCCCAATGGGGGGAACGCCTTTTTTGATGTTGCTCCACTCGTTTTTTCATTTCAAGATCTGTAACCACTCCCGTTGCTAAATAACAGACTTGGTCCCCGTCTACTCCAGCTAGTTGCTCAGCAAATTCGCTTTTACCGCTTCGGGACCCGCCTAGAATCAAGATCAATTCTTTGTGGCTCATCATAATCACCTGCCTTAGCTTTAGTCTTTGTTGCTAACCCCTGCTTCGGCAAAAGTGAGCATTTCACTGTGACACTTCAAGGCTCCGTCAAAAATTAAGAAGGCGGTAGCAGCGCCGGTGCCCTCTCCCAGCCTCATGTCTAAATGAAGCAAAGGCTTTAGTCCTAGTTCTTTTAACATCATTTTGTGCCCCGGCTCCTGGGATAGATGAGAAGCAAGCATGTATTCAACACTAATGGGAGCAATTGCTTTCGCTATCAAAGCTGCCGCCCCGGAGATAAAACCGTCAATCACCACAGGGATTCTGTTAGCTGCAGCACCTAGGATCACCCCCGCCATAGCAGCAATTTCCAAACCTCCCACCTTAGCCAGCACATCAATGCCGTCCAAGGAATTTGGCCGATTAAGCTCTATGGCTTGACGAATCACCTGCTGCTTAAGCTTTAGGCCCTGATCATTTAAGCCGGTCCCCCTACCGGTAATTTCCTCTACATCAAGACCGCTGAAAACAGCCAAAATAGCCGTGCTGGGAGTAGTGTTGCCGATGCCCATATCCCCCGTTGCCAGCATTTTTGCCCCTTGCTCAATTTGTTCCTGGGCCAGTCTAATCCCCAGTTCTATTCCCTGAACTGCTTCTTCTCTGGACATGGCGGGGCCTTTGGCCATATTGTCCGTGCCGTTTTTAATGCGACATTGGTTGACTCTAGGATCATCAATGGGAGGGGCGGCAATGCCCACATCGGTAATGACTACCTTTGCGCCTGCATGACGGGATAACACATTGATGGCGGCCCCTCCCCACAAAAAACTCATCACCATTTGTGGAGTCACTTCCTGGGGAAAAGCAGAAACCCCTTCAGCAACTACGCCATGATCCCCTGCCATCACCATCACTACCTTTTCCCCGACAGCCGGTAGCGGGTTACCATAAATTCCGGCCATTCTGACAACTACTTCTTCCATTACTCCAAGACTGCCCGGTGGTTTGATTAAGCTGTCGCTGCGCTCCTCGGCAAGCTTCATGCTTTCCTGATCCAATTCCTTGATATTAGCTATTGTCTGTTTTAACAATTCCATTTCGTAAGCCTCCACGTAATTTCGTTTTTAAAATTCCCGTAATAAAGGTAGAAGCTCAAAAGTTTGGAAAACTTTTTTCGCCCCACCTTTGATTAACTCCTGATAAAAAGCGGCTGCCGCTCCGTTAGTAAAATCCCTGCCATCAATCTCTCCTACTAAAATTACCTTCTTCCCCAGCCGATGAGCCTCTAATGCTTGCCGCAAATTACCTATATTGCCCGGGCCAAAGGGTATGGGGAGCACAATTATCCCTTGGGCCCCCAGCAATAGTCCCCAGTTTTTCTTATAACTTTCCTCTTGTATTCCCGCAAAGGGCATTTCCTCCGCCAAAGGGAGCCCCAAAGCCTTAGCCTTACTCCAATCGCTATCTCCAATGTTTAAAACCCCGCAACTTACCTGATGTCCTTGCTGCACCAGCTGTTCCATCAAAAAGTTACCTGTGCCACCCCCACAGATGAGATGAAACTTTTTTTTGGCTGCTGCTGTTGCTCCGATATCAGTTAGGGCCACGGGAATAATATTAAAGCGGCCGGTTAATTCATTGGGAATCACCACTACCTCCATACCATAAACTGCCGCTAAATTAGCCGGGGTTAAGACTTCCGCCGGTGTTCCGGAGGCATAAATTTTACCCTGATGTAAAAGAATTACAAATTCACTAAACTGGGCCGCTAAGTTCAGGTCATGAAACACGGCTAGAATAGTCACTTGCCCTTCATTTTTTAAGCCTTGCAATAAATTAAGCAGCTCCATTTGATGCTGCAAATCTAAATGGGCAGTTGGTTCATCCAAAAGTAAAATTTGCGGTTCCTGGGCCAAAGCTCTGGCCACTATCACCCTTTGTCTTTCACCGCCGCTGAGCTCAGTAATATTCCGTTCCCGCAAATGCCAGGTATTAGTTCGCTCCATACTTTGTTGAACAATCTTAAAATCTTTCTCCGTATCCCCTTGGAATCGTTCTTGATGGGGCATCCTACCCATTAAAACTACTTCTTCAACGGTAAAGGGAAACTGCACCGTCGTATCCTGGGGGACAACGGCCAGCTTTTTTGCCAGGGCCTTCGGCCCAATTCTATACAAATCTTCCCCATCTAAAAAAACTTTGCCCTTAGCAGGAGTTAAGACAGCCGATAAATTTTTCAACAAGGTGGATTTGCCGGAACCATTAGGTCCCACAATAGCTAAAAAAACTCCCCGCTCCACTTTAAGGGAAAGCTCTTTTAATACCTGGTGGGCCCCGTAGCGAAAGGCCAGCTTTTCCATAGCAAGATGAGTGCTCACAAAATTCACCTCATTAATTAAAATACTCCTGTCTTACCCTTGCGTAATAGGTAAATAAAAAAAGGTCCGCCAAAAATTGCGGTAATAATCCCCACAGGGATTTCAGTAGGAGATAAGGCCACTTTAGCAAAAGTATCTGTTGCCACCATAAAAATAGACCCTGCTAAAACAGCGCCGGGCAAAAGTATCCTGTGATCCGGTCCCGTTAACAAACGTATCGTATGGGGAACGATTAAACCCACAAAACCGATGGTACCGCTGACTGCAACTGCACCGGCCACCGTGGTAGCCGCTACCACCAACAAAATCTTCTTCACCTTTTCGGGATCAATGCCTAAATGGCGAGCCGTTTCTTCTCCAAATAACATGGCATTCAGTTCCCTGGCAAAAAACCACAAAACGCCGATGCCTAATAAAATTATCGGAGCTGCCACTTGCACCTGGGACCAATCCCTACCGGAAAAGCTTCCTAAGGTCCAATAAATTATTTGCGACAATTCCCTAGAATTCAAAATCATCAAAAAGGACATGATGGCAGTCATAAAGGAGCTTAGGGCTACTCCCGACAGCAGCAAGTTGAAAATAGGCAGTTTATTACCTACTCGGGCTATTTGATAGACCAACACCGTAGTTAAAATTGCTCCTGAAAAAGCGGCAATGGGCAAAGCCCAAACCCCCGCTATTTTGCTAAAACCCGCCACCATTGCTATAGTGGCTCCCAAGGCCGCTCCCGAGGAAACCCCAATTATATATGGATCAGCCATGGGGTTTTTAAAAAGCCCCTGAAAGGTGGTGCCCACCGCGGCTAAGGCACCACCAACCAAAGCAGCCAGGATAATACGGGGCATCCGTACATCGTAAATAATCGTCAAGTAGGTAGAGGGATATTGATCAATGGAAACGAGCCTCCCCACACCCGGAATCTTGGCCCACAAAAGAGCTAAAGCAGCTTTAAAGGTGATTTTAGCAGGCCCTACTGTCAGGCAGAAGATCATTACTATTATTAATATTATGCCGTAAGTCAATAAAATCCCCTTTTTTTTCCCCCTACTGTTAGCTTCCATATTGCACCTCGTTTAAAAAAGTTCCGGATGTAGTATACGGGCCATTTCTTCTAATCCTTCTACCAACCTTGGTCCTGGTAGGGTCACCAAATCATCGTTAATTGCATATACCTTTTCATTTTTTACGGAACTTAGACTTCCATAGTTAGGTCTTGTCATCACATCTTTGGGTGTATGTGCATGGTCATTGATCAGATAAATTTCCGGATCCCTCTCCAATAGCAGCTCCATACTAAATTGTCCATATTGCTCTGCAGCATCTGAGGCTATATTGCTGCCCCCGGCCAAGTTAATCAAGTCATTAATAAAAGTGTTGGGGCCAGCTGTCATCAGGGGATCGTCCCAAACCTCAAAAAAGATCGTGGGTGTTGCTGCAGCAGCTGCAAGCTTTGTTTTCACCGCTTGAATTCGTGCTTCCATTTGGGCAACTAATTTTGAGGATTCTTCCTCATTGCCTACAATCTTTCCTGCTAAACTAATATTTTTTAAAACTTGATCCAAATTTTCTGCATCAAGGGTCACAACCACAATGCCCACTTCTTCGAGCTGATTTAAAACCTCCCTTTGCACCCCGGCAGCTACAAAAACCACATCCGGTTCAATTTCGATAATTAACTCGATATTGGGATTACTAAAATCTCCTATTTTTGCTTTTTCAAGGGCTGCAGCAGGGTACTCGCAATAGTCAGTCACCCCAAAAATCCTATCCCCGGCTCCAATGGCAAATAAAATTTCGGTATTTGCCGGTGCCAAAGAAATCAGTTTTTCCGGCTTTTTGACAATGGTTATTTCCCTGCCATAGCTGTCTGCTATGATTACAGGAAAGTCCTGTTTTGCCTCTTCCACAGGATTTCGATTGTCTTGATTGACTGCCGGTGGTTCTGCGGTAGTCCCCGAATTACAGCCGGCAAGACTGAGTGCCAGCAAAAATGCTAATAAAAAAGCTAAAATTTTTTTCATTATAGTTCCTCCTTGTTTTCACTTCCTATTACAACCACTATTCCCTTGTCTTAAAACCCCGCCTTTTGCGAGATCAAAATGCTTAACACCTTTACCAAAGCTGCTTCAATAGAAATTTTTGAGTTATTCCTTTCAAAGAAGAAAGCCATGTCTCCACTACCGATTTCGGTTTCAATGATTTGAAAAGCTGTTTCCAAAGCAGTTTCCTCTGGCAATAAGCCCCAGCGAACTTGGTCTGCCAAATGCAACAGGCAAGATACCAAAGCGACTAGCCTTGGTGCCTCGACAATGGTTGCTAACGATTCCAGATATTTTTTCCGGGATAGCTGCTCTCCATATTTTTCTTGAAACGCCGTCCAGAGGACATTTTCATCTATTCTGAAGCGCTTTAGCCTGGCTAAAACATTTAACTGCCTTTTGGGTGTAAAGCCGGTTTCTAAGGCCAGGGCCTCTTTAATGGTTTTTTTTACTGTTATTCCTATTAACTCCCCTAGTTTGGAGTGAAGCCCGCCATCGGTCAGATATAGTTTAGAATCGGGGTCGGCTGCCAAAATTACCCCGTCCGTTCCAGAACCGGTGGCAATTTCCTTAGAATAGCAGCTAGGAGCTAATAACTCCAAAAGGGCAGCGCTTTTAGCTTCTGTGGCGGTCATTATCCCTCTTAACATGGCCCCGGGAGATAAATCAGCATTAATGGAAAGTAATAAATTGACGGTGCCATGCAGGAGTTCAAATCGGCCCTTTGTTTCATAATAAGCGGCGGGATCTCCGGCTCGACCGCCGTTATAGTCCACCCCGGCGGTAGCTACTGCCAACACCTCCAGTTCTCGAAAGCCAAGGGAGTTAAAAGCCACATTCCGCTGATTGGCTGCAGTAAGAAGCCCCGAGGCCTGGTTGGCATTAAAACCCAGTTGATCGGCTATATAAGTAAGATAAGCCTCAAGGTTGCCCCCGGGCAATTCCGAAGCAGTTTCTACCTTGGGGGTAGTTTGGTTGAAGATGGCCCGGATACCCTTTGCCAGCCCACCGTTTAAAGGCGAGGTACTGCAGATTTTACGTTCTGCTGGAAACTCCAATACTAAGGTATCACCCCCGCGCTGAAGGATTTCTCCAAAAGACCCCTGATACAATGTTTGCAAAGCCACCCCTCCCGGTTTATTGATTGTTGCTTTTTATCCGCCCCAATCCCAAAACAACCTTTTAACCTACAAAACAAAAATCCCCTGCTAACAGCAGAGGAAAAATTCCACCCCCCTACCAATAGACGTTGGTTAAAGCGGTTTAACAAATAAGTAGGTCTCCTGGCTTAGGTTCATAACTCCTCCCTACCTTCCCATCTCAATTAATCGACAGTGGTTTTTTAAAGAGGAACTCCCCATCACAGTGGCGGTACCGCGCCGGCTTTACACCGGACTTCCCTTAGCACTTATTGTTTGAAGCTATTTATATTTTTATCTTAAGCCATCTCAAATAAGAATACAAGCAATTAATTTTTTAAGTACGATAAAATGTTACTGCAAATTACGCTAAACAGTTAATTCTTTACCATCTGTTGTAACCGGGGCCTCCCCCTTGATAAAACCGTAAGCGAAGCTTGCGGCCATTAACAACAGCAAAGGAGCTAAAATTGTGAAGATTACATCCGCTGTGAAAATTAACAAGGGCTTACCAGTCTTTAAAAAAGCTAGGGCAATGCCGCCAATGCCAATCAAAGTGCCGCCGACAGTTACCATACTAAAAGCACCTGCCACCTTCTTGGCTTGAACATTTATAATCGGTACAAAGAAAACGGTTAAGCCTGCAATAGAGTGAACCGTTGCCAAAACCAATGTTCCTAAACCGCCTGACCCAACAAAACGAGTAACAGCTATGGCAATTAACCCCACAATAATAAAAATTAAATAGTTTTTTTCCTGCTTGGGGTAAAACTGGGTAACTAACCCCTGTGCCAAGGTCAGCGGGATGAGTGCCGCAACAATCACCACCATTGGGCTTTCCAGTATGTCATAACTTAAGAAAATTAATAGAAGTCCGGACACCAATAATACAGCAAAAGAAATTAAATAATAAATATTATACATCGCCTTTTGTTTGTTGTAGTTACGATAAAAATTATAACAAAGATATAATGCTATTAACCCCGTTACCAATAAAAAACCTTGATCCACTAAAGTCATAATTTGAGCTTCCTCCTTAATTAAAATTTTTAACCTAGGCCGCTGGTTCCAATTTTACCCGGCAACACCTCCAAACAGTTTTTTAAAAGTTTGCTAAATCACAAAGGCTGCTACAAAAACAGCCGGTTTGCAAAATCAAAAGTTATTCGCCTTCGAGAATATCTGCCATCGTGGTCGAAGCTAAAAGGCCGATCAGCTCCTTTTGTATGGCCGACCAGCGGGGGAAAAATTTACACCCGGGGTTTCTGGGACAAACTGCCGGATTCAAAACACATTCACTTATACAAACCGGCCCTTGGATTATCTCAATTACACTATGTAAAGTAATATCCTGAAGATTTTTATTCAAGACTACCCCACCGTGAACACCGACTTGGCTCCTTGTTATCTCCGCCTTGTTCAATTTACGAATTATTTTATAGGCATATTCAGTGGGAACGCTTTCCTGCTCAGCTATTTTCTTAATGGGAACAAATTCTTGATTTTTAGTTTCCGCCAAATGAGCAAGTATTCGCATTGCATAATCAGTATCTCTCCGGATAATTTTCTTCTACCTCCTAAATTAATCTAACCAGGTCTCCCAGGTTTCAAAAACCACGGGATGTTAAATTCGGATTAAAAAAGTCCAAGTTATCAGGAAAAAAATTCCCTTACATTAATATCCTAAAACAAAAAATTTCCTTTGTCAAGAAAAAAACTAGATTTTCCCGAGTCTTATTTCTCCAACCGAACATCTACTCAAGCAAATGATTAGCAAATACCAAAAGTAAATATAATCCTAATTCATTGCTATTCAAAATTTACTCCTTTTCCTGCGGATTTGTTATTCCCAACCTACCGGCTGAATGATCCTTACCCAGGTAAAAATTAATCCAGGAGGAGGTCTGATTAAGACTCCAATCATTAGGATCCACCAAATAACTACCCAGCTTCTCCTCCTCACCATATTTTTTTAAGCGGGAATAAGCTTTAACCCAGATACATTTTCTTTCCCCGGGATAGACTTCACACCAACCGTCATAACTGCCCTCGCA
>JBBAFB010000072.1:0-10863 GCA_041655595.1 Bacillota bacterium | reverse complement strand
GCAAGTCATCAGACTAAACCCGCAAGTAAATAATCCCGATTTAATCTACCCCGGCATGATTTTAACAATCAAGCAGGGCCAAGCCTGCCCGAGAAATGTTGTGGATTTTGTGAACAGATTTATGGAAAACAAAACGGGGGGCCATTATTACAAGCCCAGTGAGTACATGACTGCAGAGGCAGAAGGTAAAATAGATCCCAGACTGTTAACCGGAATCAAAAGTCCTTACAATTCTGACTATGACTTTATATCGTGTTACCAAAACAATCCCCATGAGTTTGTCAGTTTAGTAGCTCTTTATAGACGTAATCACGGATTTCAGGGCGTTCATGATATTGTGCTGGAGCACATTATTGTAACGACCAGGGACGGCCGTCCTAAAGTGGCGGATGTCAATGTGCAGGTAGTGTTAAGGGTTAGTTGGGCTTAAGTCCGGGTTTTAGAAAACCATAAAAATAAATCAGGCTAATGTTTTAAATTTAAGCTGGAAAACTTCCGCAGGAAAACCGCCCTTTGCAAGATCGGCCCGTATATCAAAAAAACGGAACAGCTTCCGGCTGTTCCGTCAAATTTTACCAGTCCAATATAAGACCGAGTGAATATCCATAAGCCAACACCCTAGGCCTGCCGCTTACCTATTTAAATATTTTATTACTTGCTCCTTCAACTTGGCCTTTAAAAATTTGCCTGCTATTGTTCTGGGAAGCTCATCCATAAATAAGACCTCATCGGGAAGCCACCAATCCGGGAATTTTTCAGCAATAGGCTCTAAAATATCCTTCTGCTTCAGTTGGTCCCGGTAACCGTCTTTTAAAACTACGCAAGCAACCGGTCTTTCGCCCCATTCCTGGCTGGGCACTGCCACCACTGCAACTTCCAATACCCCTTCCAGCTCTAAAATTGCATTTTCCAGTTCCACCGGAGAGATCCATTCTCCGCCGCTCTTTATTAAATCCTTAGTCCGATCCATGAGCTGAATAAAGCCTTCCTCGTCAATTGAAGCTATATCACCAGTGTGCAGCCAACCATCCTTAAAAACCCCGTTAGAATCGTCATCCCGATAGTATTCACCGGCAACCCAAGGCCCCCTCAAAAGCAGCTCGCCCCTTTCCTGTCCATCCCACAGAACCTTACCTTGAGGGCCTACAATTTTCATTTCCAGACCGGGTGCCAAAATTCCCTGCTTGGCTCGAAACATGATTCTTTCTTCAACGGGCAGCTCTTCCTGATAGCTTTTTAGACGGGAAACAGTTACTAAAGGGGTGGTTTCCGTCATACCATAGGCCTGACAAAGGGGAATTCCTAATTTATCATAAGCTGCAATCAAAGAAACCGGCACGGCAGAGCCGCCGCTAATAGCTGCCCTAAGGGAAGTTGCATCATGAAGTCCTTTTTCTAATACCATCAATAAACCCAGCCAAACTGTAGGAACACTAGCTGCAACGGTCACTCTTTCTTTAGACATTAAATCGGCTAGGATCTCCGGCGTAAAATTCGGCCCGGGCAAAACTTGCGTGGTTCCAAACCAAGTAGCTGCATAAGGCAGCCCCCAGGCGTTGACATGAAACATAGGCACTATCGGCATACATACATCCGCTTCCGTTAAGGCAAGCGTCTCACCCAAACCCACTACCAAGCTGTGGAGAACCACCCCGCGGTGGGTATAAACCACCCCTTTTAAGGTCCCAGATGACGAAAAAGTATAGCAAAGGCCCGCAGGGGAATATTCGTCCAGGTCCTTTACAAATTGAAAGTTGCCGTCCCCGCCTTCCAACAGACCCTCATAAGAAAAAAGGGGGTTCAGGGTGGAATCCGGAAGCTTCTTACTGTCGGACATCACTATATAGGCCTTCACCTTGGGCAGTTGATCTTTAATTTTCTCAATTTGAGGCAGCATTTCCTCATCTACTAACAGCACCTTATCTTCGGCGTGATTGATCATATTAACCAAATGCCGTGAAGAAAATTTAATATTGATAGTATGAACAATTGCACCCAGGCCCGGAATGGCAAAATAAGCCTCCAGATGCCTATGGTGATTCGACCCGATGGTTCCGACACGATCCCCTTTTTCTACCCCCAAAGACTTCAGGGCGCTGCTTAGCCGACGTGTTCTTTCTCCTACTTCACGGTAGGTTAAACGGTGGATTTGGTCTAGGGTTCTGGAAACTATCTGCTTCTTTGGATATAATGTTTCCGCCCTTTCCAGCATGGTGCTAATGTTTAAATTATAAGGCATCATGGCTCTTCCTCCTAGATTTAGTCTGACTTACCCAATGTCAATCCTTAAACTGAGGTCTCCCTGTTTGATACTACCGGGCTAGAATTAATTTTTCAATTTTCCTACTTGTTTGAATATATGTTAGCCTTATTTTAACACAAAATCAAGCCTATTTCTGTGGTTAACTTTTCTAAAAAGTAGGCGACCCCTGTAAAAAATGCAGCAAAAATAGCATAATTCCATTCCAAACGCCATGTGCCGTAATAGCAGCATAAAGTGAGTTAGTTTTGTGATATAAATAGGCAAGGGCCATTCCCCCCAAAGCCAGGGGCAGAAATCTAAGTAAATCAAAGTGCATTAAGCCAAAAATTAAACCGGACACAATAATGCCACCGGCCAAGCCTAAATATTCTTTAATAACCGGAAAGAGTAAGCCTCGGAAATATATTTCTTCGGCTAAAGGGGCAATAAACACTCCCAGTAAAAACAAAACAAATAACTCCGAAAAGGAATTCGCCTTAATCACCAACTGGGCAAAGGGCTGCATTTCACCCTCGAAGGGCTTAATCACTTCTATTAAAGCCCCGCTCAATACTACCAGCACGAAGATCAGCGGTCCAAATTTTAAACCTCCGCTGAGCCCTCTAGGCAAATTCTCCAAGCCTAGGCCAAAATCCCTTAATCCCCAGTGCCAATAATGCCTGGCAAGATAAAGGGCAACAAGAATAATCAAAATTCCTTGGATGATACTAATTGTAGTTATAAAAAACATTTCATTATTTATTTTAATTATTTTAGATAAAAAAAGGGCGAGCAAATTATTAAAAACCAGTATTGCGGGCAGTACTAAAAATAGTGAAATAGCTTGAAAAAAGGACCCAAACCTGAGGCTTTTTTCATTATTCATACAGGATCCTCCTCCCAGGCAAAATACATTGTTTGCGCCTTAATTATAGTAATTCAAGAAAGATTAAGCAAATCCTACCTAAACTTAAAAATCCTTATTTTTTTGAATGCGTCAATCCATGTTCCGCAAAAAATCTTTAACCTTGTTGACATAAAAAGCTGTCAACTCCGAAGCGGCCTCCTGAGAGAAGCTTTCGCTATAAATTCTATAGGCAGGCTCATCCGGATCAGGCAGAATCAAAGCCCAACTGTCATCTTCATAGATTTTAATCCCATCAACCAACTCAATTTTATTTTTCCCTTTTTCTTCAATTATTTTTCGCATAAATTTTCCGCCTGCTTCCCGGGGGCAAGCAATGGTTTGCATCTCCATATAAAATTTTGGTATTTCCTCCACCAAAGCAGACAAACTCTGTTTGCTTTCCGCCAAATATTCAAGTATTTTTAAAAGGGATAATAACCCGTCAAATTGCAGGGATTGCTGGTTAAAGTCCCCTTGCAATTTTGAAAATCTCAACTCCTTTACAACCTCCATCAGTTGAGCATCCCCGGTTTTGATTCTAATAATTTCTCCACCAAAATTTTCTGCCAATACCTCCATTGCCTGTGGAGCGGTAACGGGAACGGCAACTTTTGCTTGGGGATTCTTTTTAAAAATAATCAAAGCCACTAACAGTAAGTACATGTTTTCATCAAGGATCTGGCCTTTTTCATCCACTAAAAAAAGCCTTACTCCCTGGGAGTCTAAATAGGCTCCTAGGTTGCCTCCCCTTGCTATTACTTCGTTTGCTAGGTTCTTTAGTGCTTCCGGAACACTTGTGGAAGGAATGGTTTCAGTATCCGGAAGACCTGTAATCCCCAAAACATTTACTCCCAGCCTTTTTAGTAATTGAGGGAGAAAGGTTGTTAAAGAACTTAAGTTTGTTCCCACCACTAAAGAAAATTGCTGTTCTTTAATTAAATCCCTATTAACCCGGTCCAATAAATAATCGGCATAAATGCCTTCAATATTTCCCAAAGGATAATTCAAGCCCAAGTCCTCTATATCCACTCTGCGGACATCTTCTCGGGCATAAATATCTTCCAACCTTCTTACCTCACCTTTATTAAAGAGGTAGCCATCCTTGCTGACAAAACGAAACCAGGTTTTTCCCGGTTCGAAATCATCCAGATGTAGATGCACCCCCCCCTCCAGGGCGAGGGCTTCCACCCCGTAACGCAGGCCGGAAAAAGGGATATTGCCCAAGTCTACAATATTAACACCGGTACTTTGAATGCCTGCCATAAAGGCAGCCTTCAACATCGAAATACCGCTTTGCCCATCATAGGCGATTGCTACCTTTTTATTTATCGGGAAGATACTGCCATAAGCCGCCCCAAGCCGAACCGATACCTCCGGAGTAATCTCCCTGTTAAAAGGACCGGGAATACCTAAGGAGTTAAATAGTTGTTTTTTGCCCTTGGCACCCCAAATAAAATTTTTATTTAAAACAGCTCCTTTTTCGAGACGCTTATAGGGCCAAATTTTAACTTGAGGTTTTATCATACTATCGCGCTCAATTATGGTGTGATCCCCAATAACTGCCCCCTCAAAAACGGAAACCCCCTTTTCTAAACCCACCATATTACAGACAACCGCCCCTCTTAATTCACTTTCCTTTCCTATGTAGCAGCCATCCCAAAGGATGGATTTTTTGATACTTGCTCTTTCTTTTACCTGCACATTATTCCCCAAAACGGTGTATGGGCCTAACATAACATCGGACCCCACCCGACAATGATCACCTAAAAAAAGGGGCCCTTTTAAAGAAACCGAGCTGTCCAGCTTTGTGCCTTGTCCCACCCAGATACCGTCGCCCTGGTAAATGCCACTTGGCACCAATTTAATTTCACCGGCCAAAAAAGCCCTATGGGCATCATAATATTGCTCCAGATTGCCTATATCACACCAATAACCATCCAAAACCTTGCCATACAGGGGCATTTTATGCTTTAAAAGTAGGGGGAAAAGGTCCTTGCTAAAATCAAAGAACTGCTTTTGGGGTATCAAAGTCAGTATTTCGGGCTCTAAAATATAGATACCGGTATTCACTTGATCACTAAAAACTTCTCCCCAGTCGGGTTTTTCTAAAAACTTAACAATTTGACCCTCGCTACCGGTAATTACCACCCCATATTCCAGAGGATTTTCAACCGTTGTTAAAACAATGGTCGCCTTGGATTGCTTTTGATGGTGAAAATCTAAGGCCGAAGCCAAGTTAAAGTCGGTTAGGGCATCACCGCTAATCACGATAAAGGTTTCATCCAGAAAATCCTCCGCATTCTTAACACTACCGGCTGTTCCAAGAGGGTTTTCCTCAACAAAATAATATAGGTTTACATTCCAAGCTTTACCGTCACCAAAATAATCCACTATTTTTTCCGGCAAATACTGCAAGGTCACCCCTATTTCTGTAACCCCGTAGAAACGTAGCAGCTCTATAGCATATTCCATCACCGGCTTATTAACAATCGGCACCAAAGGTTTGGGCCGGTCACAGGTTAAAGGACGCAACCTAGAACCTTTACCACCGGCCATGATAATCCCTTTCATTAATTAACCACCCTTTGCATAAACCTAGCTTCTCCTCCCTGTTATTATGAGCCAATGAAAAAAATCAATTCAAAAAATGGGCATTTGATTGCCTTTAAAAAAACCTTGATAGAAACCCAAGGTTTTTAAGCCTGACAGAAAAAACAAAGGCATACAGACCCTCCGGCCGTATGCCTTTTAAAACAATCGTTATTTAATTAGCCCGTATTGCCTCTAGCCTACGGGAAGTTTTGCTGTCACCGTTTGAATCAACTTATTGAGCTGCAAATCGTATTCCTCAATACGCCCTTCATCCGACAAGGAAGTTAACTGGGGATCCACCGGTAAGACTGCCAGGATATCCAGGCCCATTCCCTCCGCTAAATCCTCCGCCCTGCTATCCCCAAACAAACGAATTTTTTCATTGCAGTGCGGGCATATTGTGTAACTCATATTTTCAACCAGGCCCAACATCGGAACACCCATTTTATCCACCATGCGAGCGGCCTTAATAACAATCATCGTGGCTAATTCCTGAGGTGTGGAGACCATAACTACTCCATCCAGGGGTAAAGATTGCAAAACTGTCAAGGTGGCATCACTGGTCCCTGGAGGCAAATCAAGAACTAAATAATCAAGCTCGCCCCAGACTACATCCGTCCAGAATTGTTTTATGGCAGAGCCAATCAAAGGACCTCTCCAAATGACCGGTTCTGTTTCATCCGGCAGTAAAAGATTTAAGGACATAATTTTTATGCCCCCGGTGCTTTCAACCGGAAGGATTCCCCTTTCATCCTGCCAGGGTTTATCCTTTAGACCAAATAATTTAGGTATACTCGGCCCGGTAATATCCGCATCCAGGACTCCCACCTTATATTTAGCCTTAGCCAAGTTGCTGGCTAAAAGTGCAGTAACTGTTGATTTGCCCACTCCCCCTTTGCCGCTCATAACAGCAATTACCCGCTTAACATGATTAAACGAGCTTTCCGGAACTTGAAAAGAAGCGGGGTCCGAGCCTGTGCCGGTGCCACAAGTTGCTTGAGCACCGCCTTGTTCGTTGTTTCTATCTGCCAAAATAATCCCTCCTAAACTGGTTGCTAAATTTGCTTACCTGTTAATTTTAACCTAAAGGATAAAAATTAACAAGGAATATGTCAAAATTAAATATGAGTAAAATTCAATTATTCAATTGAATGCTAAGTTTTTCATTTTTAGGATTGCTGCCGGGTCGCCGGAGGCAAACCATTCTACCCTTTCCCGATCGGTGCCGGACAACTCCTTGATGAGCAATTGTTCCTTTGCCAACACCCTAGCTAGTTGTTTTGCAGTTCCTAAATTTCCGTCTACAATCCGGGTATCTCCGGGAAAGAACCGGGCTATTTGTTCACGGATAAAAATGTAATGGGTGCAGCCCAGAACAACTGTTTGAATTTCAGACCTGTCAATATCGGCAAATAAGTTTTTCAGATAGGTATCCAATTCCCTGCCCTCGATATGGCCTGATTCTATCAATTCTACCAAGCCGGGACAAGGTAGAGTAATAATTTGCGATCCGGTTCCATAACGTTGCATTAGCTCCTGAAACTTTGATTCTCTCAGTGTCATGGGGGTAGCCATCACTAAAATGCCCTTCCCGTTTGCGGCTGTTATTGCAGGCTTAAGGGCCGGCTCCATTCCGATAATAGGTACCGAAAAGCTGCTTCTGAGGAGCTTGATTGCCGCACTGGTAGCGGTATTACAAGCCACCACAACGGCCTTAACTTGCTTTTCATTAATAAGAAACTCGCTCACAGTTAATGCAAAATCCTGTACCTGCCACAATTTTTTCGTGCCATAGGGTGCATTTAAATTGTCTGCGTAATAAATAAAGCTTTCATTCGGCAGATAAGTCAACAGTTCCTTTAGAACACTAACTCCTCCCAAACCTGAATCAAAAACGCCGATTGGTTTTTCTTTATCATTCATAAAATAGATTCTACCCCCCAAAGGCATCTATTTCCCACCACTAATCATTATAGCAAAGCAGCAGTTTAAAATAAACTTTTTAAAACAGCCGGAATGCCTGCTGAGGTCCCCCAAAAAATGAACACCGGTCTCGCCCTAGACCGGTGCCAACTTTATAAACTATCTACAATCTTAGTACCTTGACCTTCTTTAAAACCATTTTCTAAATTTGCAAGGGAAATAATCAAAGCTTCCCCTCCGGCTTCCACAAAATTTATAGCCGCCTTTATTTTTGGCTCCATACTGCCTTTCAGAAATTCACCTTGCTTTAAATATTTTTTTGCTTCTGCAATAGTCAGTTTCTCCAAACTTTTTTGCTTGTCTGTACCCCAATTTATAGCAACTCTTTCCACATCGGTAGCTATCACCAGCATCCGGGCACCCAACTTTTTTGCCAGCAGGCTGGAGGTTAGGTCCTTATCAATGACCGCCTCTACTCCCGATAAGCGATAACTTTTACGTTCCACGGGAATCCCTCCGCCGCCAGCGGCAATTACAATGCAGTTTTTTTGGACCAAGCTACGGATAATCTCCAACTCAATTATATCCTTCGGAATGGGAGAAGGAACCACCTTCCGCCACCCGCGACCGCTGTCCTCAATCCAGAGCTCATTTTTTTCTTTCATATAAAATTCCGCTTCCGCCCGGCTATAAAAAGGGCCCACCGGTTTTGTCGGATTAGCAAAGGCACTATCCTTCCTGTCCACCACAACTTGAGTCAAAACGGTAACAACTCCTATATCTGAGCCCATTTTTTGCAGCTCATTCTTGATGCTTTGTTGAATCATATAACCCAGCAAACCTTGGCTCTCTGCTCCGCAAACGTCTAAAGGCATGGCAGGCACTTGTTCTTTGGCAGCCGTGTTTTGGAGTAATATATTCCCCACTTGAGGCCCGTTCCCATGAGTAACTACCACCTGTTTTCCCTTTTGCACCAGCTTAACGATTTGCCGTGCACTGTAACTGACATTAGCCAGTTGTTCTTCGATTGTACCCTTTTGCTTCGGCTGCAAAATTGCATTGCCCCCTAAAGCGACCACCACTAAGTCCATCATTCGCCCTCCGACTTAACCTAGCTAACTTGTCTGAAAAACCAAAGCATTGCTATCATGCCAATCGTTATTCAGCCAAGAAAAAAAGGTTGTTTAAATTTAATTATCTAATTAAATATAAATTAGACCGGTGCAAAGTGCAAGTGTTTTTTTATTTTCAAAAAAAAAGAAAAAAACACCCCTTGAAAAGGGTGTTTGATTGTTTTATAGTAGCTCCTGATAAATTGGATATTTGCCGCAAATTTCGGCCACTCTGTCGGCCAGCTCCTGTTTTTTTGCCCCGTATGCAGAGGAAAGAGCAATGTCAATTAAGGAGGCTATCTCCTCCATTTCACTTTCTTTAAAACCCCTGGTAGTCATTGCCGGGGTTCCCAGACGCATGCCGCTGGTAATCATGGGGGAGGTAGTATCAAAGGGGATAGAATTTTTATTAACAGTAATACCGATCTCATCCAGACGGGATTCCGCTTCCTTACCGGTTATGTCTCTGTTGCTAAGATCCACCAATAATAAATGATTATCCGTACCCCCCGATACCAAGCTAAATCCTTTATTCAGCAAAGCAGCGGCCAAGGTTTTCGCATTTTTTAAAATTTGTTGCTGATATGTTTTAAAATCATCCTCCAGGGCCTCTTTAAAAGATACTGCTTTAGCGGCTATAACATGCATTAAAGGCCCTCCCTGTAAACCTGGGAAAATAGCTTTATCTATGGAAGCGGCATGTTCTTGCTTACAAAGTATTAAACCGCCTCTCGGTCCCCTTAAGGTTTTATGGGTAGTGGATGTAACAAAATCAGCGTAAGGCACGGGGGAAGGGTGAAGATCGGTAGCAACTAAGCCCGCAATATGGGCCATATCCACCATGAATAAACAACCTACCTCATCGGCTATTTCCTTCATAGTTTGAAAATCAATTAACCTAGGATAGGCACTGGCACCGGCCACCAATAATTTCGGTCTATATTTTAAAGCCTGCTCCCTGACAAAATCATAATCTATAAGATGGCTTGCAGAGTCCACACCATAAGCAACGAAGTTGTAATAAAGGCCGGAAATATTAACAGGACTGCCGTGGGTTAAATGGCCCCCGTGAGATAAATTCATCCCTAAAACAGTATCCCCCGGTTTCAAAACCGCTAAATAGACACCCATATTGGCATTAGCACCTGAGTGAGGTTGCACATTGGCATGCTCTGCATCAAACAGCTTTTTAACCCGATCACGAGCTAAATTTTCCGCTATATCAACATATTCGCAGCCACCATAATACCTTTTCCCCGGATAGCCTTCCGCATACTTGTTAGTTAAAACAGATCCCAGGGCTTCTAATACCGCATAAGAAACAAAATTTTCAGAGGCAATCAGTTCAATTTTATCATTTTGTCTTTTTATTTCAGATTTTATTGCCCCTGCAATTTCCGGATCATATTTTTGTAAATGCTTCATAAAAACTCCTCCCTTAACTTTAATTATAATTATTATTTAACACAAGATCTTTAACTAAGGCTTACTTAAATAAATAACCATATTTTCCTAAACTTCTACACTGAAATTTTGTTTCCTGCAAAAAACTGCTAACAATTATAGTTTACCCTAAGTATTTACCTGCAAACCTTTGCTACTATTCAAATATTCCCAAATTTAGTTCCCTTTCCAGCTTGCGGGCACATGGGGTATTGGCTAAGCCTCCCTTAGCTGTTTCTTTGAGGCTAATGGGAATGGAAAGACCTACCTCCCTCATAGCTAAAATCACCTCATCAAGGGGTATCAGACTTTTGATGCCGGCCAACGACATATCAATTGCTACTAAAGCATTTGCCGTTCCAATGGCATTTCTTTTAATACAGGGAACCTCCACCAAACCTGCTACCGGATCGCAAACCAACCCTAACATGTTTTTTAAAGCAATAGCCCCCGCATTTATTGCCTCATAGGGCGAACCGCCCATTAATTCCACACCGGCTGCCGCTGCCATACAGGCTGCAGACCCGATTTCAGCCTGACAGCCTCCTGCTGCACCGGAGATAAAAGCCTTGGCTTCAATCATGATTCCTACGCCGGCCGCAGTAAATAAGGACCTGACTACCTGCTCCTCCACCTTTTCAAAG
>JBBAFB010000071.1:0-10904 GCA_041655595.1 Bacillota bacterium | reverse complement strand
AGTTCTTCGTTGAGGTAGGTTTTGTTAACAACGGGCATGGAAGTTAATTGCACGCTAATAGGGCTACCCTTGGGTTTGGGAATATAGCTCCAAATTTCTTCCGAGGTGTAGGCAAGCACCGGCACTAACAACCTTACCAAAGCATTAATTGTTTCATAAATCACCGTTTGTGCTGCCCTTCTAGAGGGGTCGTTTGGCGCCAATACATACAAGCGATCCTTGCAGATATCCAAATAAAAAGCACTCATCTCCACAGCACAAAAGTTATGAATGCTGTGGTAAACAGTATGAAATTCATAGTTTTTGTAAGCATCCGTTACCCTTTGAATAAGCTTGTGAAGCTTTAATAAGGTAAAACGGTCCAGTTCATTCATTTTTTCGTAGGGAATTCTGTCTCGTTCCCACTCAAAATCAGCCAAATTGCCCAGAATAAAACGACTGGTATTTCTGATTTTACGATAAGCCTCTGTCATTTGTTTAAAAATACCCGGGGAGGCCGCAATATCCTTTCGATAATCCGCAGAAGCCACCCAAAGCCTTAAAATATCCGCCCCCATTTGGTTAATAATATCCAGGGGATCAATGCCATTTCCTAAAGACTTGGACATCTTCCTGCCCTTTTGGTCCACCACATAACCATGAGTTAAAACGGAACGATATGGCGCCTTGCCCTTAGTCGCAACTGCCGTTGATAAGGAAGAGTTAAACCAACCCCTGTGCTGATCGCTTCCCTCTAAATACATATCTGCAGGCCAAGTAAGCTCAGGCCAGGTTTCCAGAACTGCAGCATGACTAGAACCGGAATCAAACCAGACATCCATAGTATCTGTTTCTTTGGTAAAGCTACTGCCGCCGCAATGAGGACATTGATAGTTGGCCGGCAATAACTCCCCGGCTTCCTTAGCAAACCAGATATTAGAACCATAAGCCCTAAATAGTTCTTCAACATTGGCAATGGTTTCATCAGTAATTACAGGTTTTTGACAACCGTCACAATAGAAAATGGGAATGGGTACCCCCCAAATTCTTTGCCTTGAAATACACCAGTCACCTCGATCAGCCACCATATTATAAATACGGCTTTCTCCCCAAGCGGGAATCCATTTTACGCTATTGATTGCCTTTAATGCTTCTGCTCTAAACCCTTCAATGGAAGCAAACCACTGCTCGGTGGCCCTATAAAGAATGGGATGTCTGCAACGCCAGCAGTGGGGATATTGGTGCTTAATCTGATCCCTATAAACTAAAAAACCCTTTTCAGCTAAGGCTTGAATCACTGCATGGTTAGCCTTATCTGTAGTAAGGCCTGCAAAAGGCCCGCCCTCCTCGGTAAAAACTCCTTTGTTGTTAACAGGTGAAATAACAGGCAAGCCATAACGCCTTCCCACTTCATAGTCGTCCATTCCATGACCCGGTGCCGTGTGAACACAGCCTGTGCCTTGTTCTAAGGTGACGTGTTCACCTAAAATCACTAGGGAATCTCTGTCAAAGAGAGGATGCCTGCAGACAATCCTTTCCAGTTCACTGCCCTTGAACTCCTTAATAATCTCTTGCTGCGTTAGCCCTACTATTTTAACAAATTGGTCCAAAAGGTCCTTGGCAAGAACAAATCTACCCTGTTCGGTGTTAACTAACAAGTAATCAAAGTCAGGATGCAAGCTGACGGCCACATTGGCAGGTATTGTCCAAGGTGTGGTGGTCCAAATAACAAAAAAAGTGTTTTCTTCAGGAATAATCCCTTTTCCATTAATTACAGGAAATTTAACATAAATAGATTCGGATTTTTTATCGCTGTACTCAACTTCCGCCTCAGCCAAAGCAGTTTGACAATCAGAGCACCAATATACCGGCTTCAGCCCACGATAGATAAAACCTTTTTTGGCCATTTCTCCAAAAACCTTAATTTGCCTGGCCTCATACTCATGGGTTAAAGTTAAATATGGATCCTCCCATTTACCCCTAACCCCCAAACGTTTAAACTGCTCCCTTTGAATTGCTACAAATTTCATGGCATATTCAGCGCAGCTATTGCGAAATTCAACGGGGTCCACTTCTTCCCTTTTTAACCCCAAATTTTTAATAGCCTGTTGTTCAATGGGCAACCCATGGGTGTCCCAGCCCGGAACATAAGGTGCATCATAACCTGCCATAGAATAGAATTTGACTATAATATCTTTTAATACCTTATTCAATGCCGTGCCCAGGTGAATATCTCCGTTGGCATAGGGAGGCCCGTCGTGAAGAACAAACTTTTGTCTTCCCTCTGTTTGTTGCTGCACCTTATCATAAATATTTATTTCCTCCCAAAACTTCAGGATTTCCGGTTCCCTTGCGGGTAAATTGCCCCGCATGGGAAAATCAGTCTTGGGTAGGTTTAGTGTTTTGTCGTATTCCATTTTAATCACCTCATGAAATTTTTAAATAAAAAAACCCACACCCAAAGGGCGAGGGTTACCCGCGTTACCACCTTTATTTGCCGAAGATAAGTTCAGCCTCATGCTTGTTTTTAACGGAGACTACTCCGAAAACCCCTAATCAATAGTATTCGGGGCTTTTACTCCTGGGTGATTTTCAATGAGTTATTTTACCTACTTTCCACCCCTGCAGGCTCTCTCTAAAAATAAATCTCATTTACTCTCCCATTCATCGTTTTTTTTGTAGTATTAAATATGTAAAAATTATATCACAGTTTTTGCTCTTTTCAAGGTGAATTCTATTCTGGTTCAGATATTGCTGCAGCAACCTCGGCCTTTGCAACTTCAAAGACCTCCATTTTTTGATCCAGAAAAGCCAATTGAGTCTGAAAGAGAGTCCTCAATTGCAGATGATAGTTCTGCTCCAATTGCCTTAACCTCTCATATTCTATCCGAACTTCATTTACCCTACCCTCGGCAGCTCGCAGCATTTTTTCGCTTTGCTGCCGCGTTTTTTCAATCATTAGGGTGGCCGCTTCCTCCGCATTCCTTTTAACTTCTTCCGCAGTTTGTTGAGCCAAAACCAAGGTACCTTGCAAAGTATCTTCTATTAGTTGATATTGATTCAGCTTTTCCCTAACCTCTGCCAATTCTTCCTGAAGGTCAAGGTTTTGTCTATAAAGATCTTCATAATCCTTAAATACCCGAGAAAAGAAGCCATCAACTTCTTTTGGGTTATAGCCCCGAGTGCTTTTCCTGAATTCCTTGCTGTTCTGCAAGTCTAAAGGTGTTAATGCCAAATTAAGTCCCCCCATTTAGAGTAATATAATGCGATATTTACCCCGCTACATCAAAGAAAAAAGCAAAGGCACCAAAAGACGCTCCACCAACCTTACCACTAAAATAGCTACGATTGGTGAAAAAGGAACCAAGTTTTGAGGAAGGATTTTTTGAATGGGACGCATAACCGGTTCTGTAACTTCATGTATAAATCTAACAATAGGGTTGTAAGAGATATTTGGCACCCAGGTTAACAATGCCCGGGCCACGATTAACCATGTTAGAATATCCAAGGCCGCACGCAATAACTGAATTAAAGTTAAAATAACTAACTCACTCCCTCATCAAGCTCAATTCTTCAGCTCTCTCATAAGCCTTCACAACTGCCTGAATTAGTGCACCTCTTATCCCCTTGGCTTCCAAATGCTCTAAGGCAGCCGCCGTTGTGCCTCCCGGGGATGTTACGGATTCTTTTAATTCCGCCGGATGCTTACCTGTTTCCAGTATCATTTTTGCGGAACCCAGCATAGTTTGCAACATCAATTGCCGACTTAACTCCCTGGTTAAACCAATTCGCACTCCGGCTTCGATCAGGGCCTCCAAAATCAAGTACAGGTAGGCAGGGCCACTGCCACTGAGAGCCGTAACAGCATTTAGATCATTTTCTGCTAACTCAATAGCTAAGCCTAAATCCAAAAATAATTTTTTGGCCTTGGCTAAATGCTTATCAACAGCATATTTTCCCCTTGCCAGAACTGTTGCACCTTGACCAATTAATAGGGGTGTATTAGTCATCACCCTGATAATAGGTATTTCTTTTTTTAGGAATCCTTCAATTTCCCCGGTTCCTATGCCGGCAGCCACGGAAATTAAAAGATGTTCTTCCGTCAGGGATTCCACCATCGGAGATAAGGAAGAAAAATAAAACTGAGGTTTAACAGCCATTACAACTATTTCAGCCCTTTGAACTGCAAGGCTGTTATCCGCTGTAACATTGACGGAAAACTGTTCAAGCAGGTGCTCACGTCTTGTTTTCAGGGGCTCACTGACAATTATTTTATTTGGGGGGTATTGTTTACTTCTGGTCACACCTGCAACAAGTGCCTCCCCAATTGAACCTCCCCCTATGATAGCTAACTGTAAATCCAATAACTTCACCTCTTTATAATTGCGGCACTTTTAAGGGCCATACATCTTCAACTCCCCGATAATCCTCCAGATCACCGGTAATTTCCACATTTTTAGGTAAAAAAATCATAATACCCGGGCTGACCTTTTGAATGCTGCCGCTTAATGCATAGATGGTCCCGCTTAAAAAGTCTACAATTCTTTTAGCCATTTCCAATTCCAGTTCTTCCACATTTACTACCACCGGACTGCGGTTTTTCAAATGATCGGCAATCATCTGTACTTGGTCGAAATCCTTGGGCTTAGCCACCGCCATTTTCATTGCATTAGAAGGGCTTGGCAAACCAATTAAATTATTTCGCCTGTTCCTTTGGGAAAAATCATCACTTTTTTCAATGACAGTTACGGATTCCGTCTGTTCTTCTTCATCAATCTCATAACCTATAAAACCCAAAACCTTGTCCATAATCTTCATCTGTCAAATCTCCCTCCTAATTAATTTTGCCAAAAATGCCGCTTCCAATTCTGACTAAATTTGCACCTTCTTCGATGGCAACTTCAAAATCATTGGTCATCCCCATAGATAGGTAGTCCATTCTTACTTCTTGATACCCCAGTTCAGCAATTCTTTTAGATAAAGCAGCTAGTTCCCTAAAAACTTGCCGCACCTCTTCAGGATTTTCCACATAAGGTGCCATAGTCATAAGACCTCTTATTGCAAGATTAGGCAACTTGTAAGCTTCTTGAAGAAAAGGGATTACCTCTTCCTGCAAAAGTCCAAATTTTGTTGCTTCTTTTGCTATATTAACTTGAATTAAAACAGGTACCTTCCTACTAATTAAAGCCGCTCTTTTGCTTATTTCCAGGGCCAGGGACCAGCGATCTAGGGAATGAATCAAATCAACCTTATCAATAATTTGTCTAACCTTGTTTGTTTGCAAATGGCCAATCATATGCCATTGGGCTTTTGTTTTAATTCTGTCATATTTCTTTACTAATTCCTGGACTCTGTTTTCCCCTATGTTATTGATACCCAAAGAAAGGGCATGCTGTATTTCAGCAACAGAAACAGTTTTTGTTACTCCAACGATACCTATTTCCGACGGTTTTTTCCCCGCAAGCTGGGCAGCTTTAGCTATCCTTTGTCTTATGTCAATAAGATTTGAAGCAATTGAATTCATTCAGTCAAGCCTCCAACATTAATTAATTCTACAAATTAAAATAGAATCCTGCTAATATTTAACGAGGGCTGATAACTATTCCTAAAATGTCATCACCTTAGAAACCTTTAATTTTATCAGGATAGCGAACTATTCGATCTCCCCTGGATAAACCCTCTACAATGGCATACTCCTGATTCTGCAAAAGTATCCTGACAGGTGTTAAACGGTGGCCGGTTGCAAAAACTTTATAAACAGCCTTGTCCTCCCCTGTTTCGATCAAAGCCGTGTTAGGTATTTTAATCCCTTTGGCTGTTTTCAGGACCAAATTAACATCCAGCTCCCTTTCATGCAGGAATTCCCCTTTATTCAGCTCCAAAACGGCAAAAACATTAACCCCCTGAGAAAGTATCTCCTTAACAATAGCACTAAATTCCTGCCCCCCAACTCTAAAAATAACCCTTTTACCTTCCGGCGGAAAATCCTCCAAATACATTGAATCAAACTTTATCCTTAAATACATTGATTTCAGATTATTTACCAACTTAAGCAGGGGCTGTCCTTTAATTAGCTGTGTCCCCTGTTTATTTTCTTTTAATTCGAAGGCTACAAGCCTTTCTGCGGCAATTCCGGAAAAAGGCGTTTCAGCGGAATCAACTACCCCTTCCAAACCATCAAGGTGGTAACATACTATTCCCGACCTCACGGCAATTACTTCTTTTAGTTGGCCCTGGGGGGTTTGAATACGTGCCAACAATTCTTTTTCAGCTACCCTTTTCCCTTCGGGTGCCAAAATAATTAAAACGCCCGACTCCGGTGCAAAAAGAAGGGTTTCATCCCTCACAAGTAATGCATTGGGAACTAGCAATTCCCGTTCCACTACTCCGATTTCGGCTTCATATACCTCTGCAAATTTGCGAGCAATTAGCCCCTCTAAGGGCTCATAAGCAAAGTAGACAACTATTCCTATTAAAACAAGGTAAAATACAAATCTTAACCCGGTTCTTTTCCTTTTTCTCACGGTTTTTTTCCCGGTTGTTTTTTTAATCGTAACAGACATCGCTTTCACTCGTTTCCGTTCCGGTTTTCAACATCATCAGGGCCGCCATTCTTCCTGTCAGACCTTGTTCTTTGCGATGAGAAAAAAACAACTCCGTATTACAGGCGGTACAGATCTTGCTGTTAATTATTTGCCCTTCCGACAGGCCGACCTCCATTAAACTGTCCCTATTTGCTTCCCACAGGTTAAGCTGCCAATGGCCCGGCGTTGAATTCCGAAAGTATTTTATAGCGGCCAGAAATTCTTTTAAAAATGCCGTCCGAATCCTATCATCAACCTGGTAGCAGCAGGGACCGATACCGGGCCCGATAGCAACTTTCAAGTTCTTCTTTTCTGTGCCAAAGACCATTCCCATTTTTATAACCGTTTTTGCACCTATTTTAAGCGCCGTTCCTTTCCAGCCCGCATGGGCCAGTCCAATGGCAGGGGTTGCGGTGTCTAAAATAAAAATAGGCACACAATCCGCGTAATAGGTACTAAGGGGCAAATTTTTTTCGATGGTGATTAGGGCATCGGTGTCTTCTATAGCATCCTCATACTTTAATGCACCTTTCCCCTTGTCCTTGTATGTAACAATGGCAATCTTGTCACGGTGGACTTGCTTTGCCGCCACCAGGTCCTCCAAGGGAAAACCTAAGGTCTTTGCAATTTGCCGGCGATTTTGCAAAACCGCCGAGGGGCTATCCCCTACAGTAAATCCCAAGTTTAGGCTTTCATACGGTTGAGAACTGACTCCGCCAATTCGGGAAGTAAAACCGTGAATTAGCTGGTTTGTCTCATTAAAACAGGGAATTGTAAAATATACTAGACCATTACTTTCTTTTCTTTGGAACATGGGTCACCTCATGGGCTGATTTTGATTATTATTATATCTTAGAAGTCCTTTGCAGGAAAGGGGAAAGGAAAAAGGTTTCGGCCGTTTGGACCAAAACCTTTGCTGTTAGTTTTTTACAACTGTTTCTCCTGTTTCAAGAGAACGGGGAATATCAATAATTCTTTGATTGGCGGAGCCCCTATATAGTAAGTTTAAATCCCTCTGTTCAAGTATAAATGGCCCGTCAATTAACACATCCGTAACTTTCAACAGCTCAAGGTAATCGGGCTCCTCCTTGGCTTTATTTAAAAGATCTTCGTAGATATAGCCCGTATATGTGATAATATCATAATCCAAGTCCTTAAGCATCTTTCCCAAAAAAACAAGAGGTTTTGCCTGTAAAAAGGGTTCCCCTCCTGAAAAGGTCACCCCTTTTAGCAAAGGGTCTTTTTTTATATCGGCAAGTATTTTTTCGATAGCAACCAATTTACCCCCACCGAAATCGTGGGTATCAGGATTATGGCAACCCGGGCATTTATGTGGGCAACCTTGAGTAAAAACAACATACCTGATGCCAGGACCATCTACCACGCTTTCCTTCACTACTCCGCTAATCCTTAGTTCCATTATCTTCACTCCCTAGAAGTGACTAGTTCTCGCCTTTAACTCTGCTCTTTTAGCGTCATTAAACCGATCCACCGTGCTGAAATAGCCGGTAATCCTTCTAATACGCTTAATTTCTGTGCTCTTACAAACAGGACAGTTATCCTCATTGATTACCCCTTGGAAAGAGCAATTCGTACAAAAATCAATGGGAAAGTTAATGCCGGCATAGCCCATATCACTTTCCGCCATATGCCTGACAACAGCCTCCATAGCTTCAATATTTCCATTGGGAGGGGACGACATTTCCACATAGCTGATATGCCCTGCATTACAGTATTTGTGATAAGGCCCCTCCAGAGATATTTTATCAAAGCTGGCAATGGGAAAGTCTACCGGAATATGAAAAGAATTCGTATAATATTCTTTATCTGTAATTCCCGGTATGGTCCCGAAACGATCCCGATCAATGGCTACAAATCGGCCGGAGAGCCCTTCCGCCGGTGTTGCTAACAGGGTATAGTTCAACTGCTTTGCTTCTACAAAGCCATCCACAATTTTGCGCATCCTAGCTACAATTTCCAGTCCAAGAGACTGGCTCTCGGCAGATTCCCCATGATGCTTGCCGACTAAAGCAACTAATGCTTCCGCAAGACCTATAAAACCCAGCGAGAGGGTGCCGTGTTTAACCATTTCCTCTATAGTATCTTCCATTTTTTTGTCCTGAGAATCCTGATAAAGTCCTTGTCCCATCAAGAAAGGCATATCCTTAACTTTTAAATTCCTTTGGATTTCATAACGGTGGTAAAGTTGTTTCATAACCAACCTCATGGTTTCTTCCAGTTTCTCGTAAAAAACCTCCAAGTCCCCGTTTGATACGATGGCTAAACGAGGCAAGTTAATTGATGTAAAGGAAAGATTGCCCCTCCCGTCAGAGACTTCCGGTCCATTAACATTGGCTATTACTCTTGTACGGCAGCCCATATAAGCAACTTCGTCACCATATTGTTTATTAAAAGAAGAATCCATAAAACTAAAGGTGGGATTCATTCTTTTTCCGGCTACCCTCAAAGCCAATTGAAAAAGATCGTAATTGGGGTCCCCTGGCAGAAAATTTACTCCCTTTTTAAGACGAAACAAAATGTTGGGAAAAATAGGAGTCTCTCCCTTACCAAGACCTTTTTCATAAGCTAACAAAAGATTTCTGGTCACTTTTCTACCGCTTTCGCTGGTATCTGCCCCCAAGTTTACGCTACTAAAGGGAACTTGGGCTCCTGCCCGGGAATGCATAGAATTCAAGTTATAAATAAAAGCCTCCATCGCTTGATATGTTTCATCTTCATCGGCAGCCTCCACAAAAGAAGCCATATCTCTGTCAAAGAAAGCAAAGGATTGCCCTCCATGCATATCGTTTTGTGAACTTTGCAAAATAATGGCCGCCAAAGCAGTGGCGGAGCCCGGTCTCTTGGGTGGCCTAATATAGCCATGGCCATTGTTAAATCCTTCAGTCAATAATCTCTTCAAGGGAATATGAAGACAAGTCAAGGTTTTTGAATAAAAGTCTAGATCATGAATATGAATCCTTCCTTCTCTATGTGCCTGTGAAAAATCTTCCGGGATAACTCTGCTTAAATAATAGTTCTTGCTGGCGGCACTGGCAATTTGCAGCATTTTGGCAGAAGGAGAATTACTGACATTAGCATTTTCACGATTTGTTTCTTTTAAAATTTCCTCTACCGCATCCATTAAATCCGATTTTGCATCCCTAATGCGATTTCTTTTAGCCCGATACAAAATATAGGCTTTTGCCGTCCTGGCATGCCCGTTTTCAATCAGAACCTTTTCTACCACATCTTGCACATCTTCTACTGAGAATAAATTATCTCCGTAAAGTCTTTTTAGTTCTCTTAATACCTCAAGGGTTAGTGAAAAGGCAGTTTCCCGATCATGGCCTCCAACGGATTCAGCTGCCTTCAAAATTGCATTGGTTATCTTGCTTTCATAAAAATCAACAACCCGTCCATCTCTTTTTTTAATCTGTGCTAACAAATCAAAACCCCCTTAACTGTTCCTTTGTAATAGCTCCTCCAATTCCCTTGCAAAAGATTGTAGGTCTTTAAATTCGCGATAGACAGAAGCGAATCTCACATAAGCTACTTTATCTATTTCTTTAAGCCTCTCCATGACCAGTTCACCGATCGTCTGGCTGGAAATTTCCCTTACCATGGCGTTGGCTAATTCTTTTTCTATATCATTAACCATCTTTTCTAATTTCGCCATTTCCACCGGTCGTTTTTCGCAAGCCTTAATTACCCCCATTAAAAGCTTGTCCGAATCAAAAACTTCCCTTTGTCCATTTTTCTTAACTACAATCAGGGGCAATGCCTCCACTTTTTCGTAAGTTGTAAAGCGCCTCCCACAAGCCAAGCATTCACGCCGCCGGCGAATAGTGGCTCCCTCTTCGGCCGGCCTAGAATCCTGCACCCTAGAATCCAGATGCTCGCAGAAAGGACATTTCATAAAAAACCCCCTCCAGTAAAACAATATGTAGTGTCATAAATAGTATAATCTACTATATATGGTATGTCAACAACTAAAAGACCGTTTTGAGGATATCAAATCAAATATTTTAAACCAACAAAAGTAGTAGTTAAAATTTAAAAAACAAGCCGCCATTAACGGGAAAGCTTGTTTTTTAATACCGACTCTTTGGTTCCGTATAATTAGGCAGCTCCACCAAAATCACATCTACCCCCAGCTTTTTTATTCTTTCCCAAGGAATGACCATATCGTCATTTTTATTCAAAAAACCCATAAAGCGGCCTGTGCTGGGTAAAATAATTGATTTTACTTTTCCTTCTTCCAGATCAAGATCTATATCCTTGATAATTCCCAACCGCCTGCCATCTACAATATTCACCACATCCCGCAATCTTAAATCAGAT
>JBBAFB010000070.1:0-11019 GCA_041655595.1 Bacillota bacterium | reverse complement strand
GTTGGCTTTAATTAAGGCAAGGGGTTAAGGGGAAGTTTTTTGAAAACAGCAATAGGTAAAATCTAAATAAAATTACAATAACTTACTAATATTTTGTTAATATAATGAAAAGCTATTGTAATTACTTAGGAAAAGATTTACAATAAATAGACAGTTTTGTTCCTGGCAAAAATAATACCTAGTTATATTGAAGGTTACCCTAAATATTAAGGAAATATGTGAAGCTTCTGAAATGTTTTCCTTACTTGTGACATCTTTTAGCAAATGCGGTTGTTTTGAGGGCACGGCTTCATCAATTCTAAAAGTCGTTGCAGCATGTGAGATGGCTAAGGAGGATTTTTTCAGCAAACTTGAACATATTGATTTTTTAAAAGGTATCACCAACAAAGATGCTAAGGGGGTCCTTTGCTATTGGAAAAGAGGCATGAGTTTGGAACCAGGATTTGGGTGTTATTCGGAATAATTTGTTTACAGGCATTAATTATTTTATTAAACGGTTACTTAAGTTATCAGGTTTTGAATCAACAAAAACAATTTTGCGGTACAACTTTATTAACAATTTTCATAATTTCCGCCCTTTTGTACGGTGTAGTGGCTGCCTACTTGATTCGGGAAATTAACCGCTTTTCGAAAATAGAAATGGAATTGAGTGTAAATCAGGTGCTATTGGACAAAAGCCAGGACCTGGTATCGGTTTTAAGAAACCATCGCCATGATTTTAGAAACCATTTACAGGTCATTTTGGGTTTAATTCAGTTGGGACGGGAATCCGGTGCCGTAGATTATATTAAAGAGGTCACCCTACAACTGGGGGAGCAGGCCGAAATGACCCATAAAATTAAAAGTCTGGAAACCTCCGCCCTACTTTTTACTAAAAAGGCTCTGGCAGAGGCCAGAAAAATTGATCTGCATCTAAAATTGGAAACAGATCTGGCAAATTTGGTTATACCGGCCACAGATTTAGTTAGAATCTTGGGCAATTTGATTGATAACGCTTTTGATGCAGTGTTGGATCTTGATGATGATTATATTAGGGAGGTTTGGGTGAGATTTCAGGAAACACCGGAACAGTACATTATTACGGTCTTTAATAGATTGCCTATTATTTTCCCGGAAATGCAACAAAAAATTTTCTTAAAAGGCTTCACCACGAAGGGTGCGGGGGGAAGCGGTTTAGGCTTGGCTATTGTCAAGGAGCTTACAGAAAAACACGGCGGACAGATCAGTTTGGAAAGTGAAATCGGCACAGGTACGACTTTCACCTTAACCTTTCCCAAGTCGGAAGAATAAAAATTAAAACCTTAAGCCTTTGTTTTGCTAAAAGAGACCCTGCCGGGTCTTTTTTGTCATAAACGGGGAAAACTAACTATATACAGACGGTTTTACTGAGAAAAGTTTGCATTGACAGAAGGAAGCAGTTTGTTTAGTGTAATAGGTGGTTAAATATTTTGCAGCTAAATTATAGGGGAGGCTTTTGTATGTCCCAGCCAAGGAAAAGGGAGCCCTTAATCCAAGTCAAGGGAAATTATTACCTGAGAATACCTATTAAAACTCATGTCTTAACTGGGGATGATGATATCTTTCAGGTAATTTGTAAGTATATCGCCCCTGTTAAAGATCAGGGTGACTTGCTTTTTGTAAGTGAAAAGGCCACAGCTATTACTCAAGGAAGGGCCTACCTGCTATCGGATATCAAACCTAGGCCTTTGGCAAGGTTTTTGTCCAAATTCGTCAAAAAGGTGAGTTATGGAATTGGCTTGGGCATCCCCGAGACCATGGAAATGGCTTTCAGGGAGGTGGGCACTCTAAGAATTTTATTGGCAGCCTTCGTTGCGGTAATTGGCAAGCTATTTGGACGCAGCGGAGATTTTTATCGTATTGCTGGAAGAAAGGTAGCAATGATTGACGGCCCCACTCCTTATACTTTGCCGCCCTATAATGGTTATGTGGTTTTGGCACCGGATAAACCCCAAGAAATTGTTGATCAGGTGGAAAAAGAATTGGGTTTGTCCTGTGCTATCGTGGATATCAATGATTTAGGTAGTGAGGTTGTAGCCCTTTCCCCCAAGGCCGGGTTTTCTAGGCAACAAATTGCTGCCATTTTAAAGGACAACCCCCTGGGCCAGGGTAGCCAGCAAACCCCTATGGGATTAATAAAGGCTCTCAGCGAGGAAGAGGCTAAAAGCTTTACGGAAGTAGCAGGAACGGTTCAAGACCACTGAAAAACTGTTATTTTCCGTGCAAGGAGCAAAAAGGCGGGACCCCGCCCCTACTATCGTAAAAGTTTAAACCTTTCCAAGCGGTCCCCCAGTTTGGCACCGATTCCGGGAATGGTTCTAAGATCCTGGGCCTTGATTCCCCCGGTGACTAAAATAGCGATGGAAAAACTGGTTACACCGGCTAAAATAGCCAGCATAACCGCTAGGCCGTTACCGATCAAAGGAAGGCTCAACCGATAGATTAATCCCGTGATTATGGTCATAATGGTGGTACTGACTATCGGCAGAGTAATATTTTTTTTCCAATCCATTATAAAATCCGTGTATTTTTTTATATAGTGAAAATTTAACACAACCGCCACCGTAAAGGCCGCAAAAGTGGCGATGCCTGCACCATTAATCCCTAAAAAGGGTATGGCCACTAATAAATAGTTTAGGGTCCCCTTAACAATGATGCCGGCTACCAGGTTGACAACGGGCAAATAGGTTTTTCCCATACCTTGTAGAGTGGCCCTTGTAGTTTGGTAAAGGCCGAAAAGTAAAGTTGAGGGAGCCAGCACAGCCACCAAAGGACCAACCTCAGGTTGTTTGTAAAGCAAGTCGCAAATGGGGGTGGCTAAAACCCAAAGGCCGGCACTCGCGGGAAAACCAATTAAAAAGGTACTCCACAAGGCTTGGTTAATCCGGTAGTTTAGGGTGCGGCGATCCTTTTTGGCCATTGCTTCTGAGATAATCGGTATTAAGGCTACCGAAATAGAGAGGGTAATAATAGGTGCTATATTAACTAAGGTATTGGCCATCCCGGAGAATTGGCCAAAAAATTCATCGGCTATTTTTTTGGTATAACCTGCAATTTGTAAACGGGAGGGGATGAGCACCGCATCAATGGTTTGCATGATGGGTGTAACCAAGCCTCCTATGGAAACAGGGATTGCCAGAATTGCGATTCTTTTTAAAATCAACGGAACCGATTCCTGTTTTTGGACAAAGGTATTTAGCTTTGTGGCATAAGTTTTTTTATGTTTCCGGTAGGTGGCCAGTAAAACAGCCACAGCGGCTGCACTGCCTGTTACAGCGCCGAAAACGGCTCCCGCAGCGGAAAATTCAAGGCCCATGGGGAACAAGAGATATGCCAGCAGTAAAATAGTGGTGACTCTGACTATTTGCTCCAGGGTTTGGGAAATAGCAGTGGGATTCATGGTTTGGTTTCCCTGAAAATAGCCCCTGAAACAAGATGAAACAGTGGCTAACAGGATTGCCGGGGAAACAGCAATTAGTCCATAATAGACTCTGGCATCATCTAAAATATCAACTGCCAACCACTTTGCACTAAAAATTAAAAAGATGGTAAAAAACAAGGCCAGACCGGATAATATTGTTAAGGAAAGTCTCAAAATCCTTCTGCCCCCCTGGTAATCACCAAAGGCATGTTTTTCCGCCACCAAAATAGAGATTGCCAGGGGAAATCCAGCGGTGGATAATGCCAAAAGAATGCCATAAATGGGGTAGGCTTTTTGGTAAAGGGCCATACCCTCAGCTCCGATTAAGCGAGCTAAAGGTATTCTATATAGGGCACCGATAATTTTTATGAAAATTCCTGATACTGATAAAACTAACGCACCTTTTAAAAAGCTTCTATTAGCCAAATTCCAACCCGCTTTCAATAATTATTGCTCATTATTTATTCTGCATAATGCTGCTTTGTCCTCTATTAACAGCCGAAACCATTTAGCTCCGGTTTAAGATTGCTCTCTCTATTCTTAACCTTTTTAGTAAATAAGTCATCATTTACCGGGCCCGGAGGAGTGGGCGTTAATAATTTGCTGTTGAAATACTACTTTAAGATGGTGTAGAATTACCTCAAGAGGGACAAAAGAACACATACCGGCGGTAAGTGGTTTTTCCCCAAAGTTGGCTGCAAATCCTTTTGATTTTGTTACAAGTAAATTGTTGTTAAGGAGGCTGGACCTTGTATAATTTTACTCTGGGGGAAATAGCCCGAACTATTCAGGCTGAGTTGCTAGGCGGCAATGCCCGGATTGAACCTAGGGGGGCCTCAATTGATACTAGGAGATTAGAGCCCGGCCAACTTTTCTTTGCTCTCAAGGGGGAAAGGACAGATGGACATCGCTTTTTAGAGCAAGCCTATCATTCGGGGGCTGTTGGCGCGGTAGTCAGTCATCTCCCCTCGGAATTCTCAAGGCCGGATTTCCCTTTGCTCTTGGTTGATGATGCGGAAACCGCTTTGCAGCAGTTGGCCTCGGCTCAACGAAAAATAATGAAGGGGCCGGTTATCGCCATTACCGGCAGTACTGGCAAAACCACAACCAAAGATATACTTGCTGCTATCTTGCTTCAAAAAGGAGCCGTTTTAAGTACTGAGGGAAATTATAATAACCATTTAGGCCTGCCTTTAACACTGCTTGCTTTGGAACAAAAGCATTGGGCGGTCATAGTGGAAATGGGTATGGGGGGACTAGGGGAGATTGATCTTTTGGCCGAAATTGCCGAACCCACTCATGGATTAGTTACCAATATAGGTCACGCTCATCAAGAAATTCTGGGTTCTCAAGCAAAAATTGCCCAAGCAAAAGCCGAGCTATTTTCTCATATTCCGCCGGAGGGGGGAATGGTTTTAAATAAGCAAGATCAGGCAATACTCAAGACATGGGCCGCTGATCTTTCTTGCCCAATCCAATGGTTTGATTATTCACCTCCTGCTGATCTGTGGGTGTCCGCAGTTGAGGCTAATAAAGAGGATTACGGCTACACCTTTCAAGTTAACACTGAGAGCGAAACGGCTTCAATGGCAATTAACATACCAGGGAAGCATAATATTGTTAATTCCTTGGCTGCCATGGCAATTGCTAGACAACTGGGTTTAACTTGGGAGGAGATAAGGTCGGGGCTGAGCGAGGTACGTTTAACTTCTATGAGGTTGGAAATTACCCAATCTTCCCGAAGAAAAATAACTTTGATCAATGATGCCTACAATGCCAACCCTACCTCCATGGCTTCCTCTTTGGAGGTGCTGGATACTATAGCAGGTAGCCGCAGAAAAATTGCCATTTTAGGCGATATGTATGAGTTGGGTGCTTCCTGGGCCGAATATCACCGGGAGGTAGGGAAAAAAGTCAAGAGTATCAAGCCCGCCTACTTGATTACGGTAGGCCGTCTTGCCGGGGAAATTGTGACGGGGGCTATTCAAGCTGGTTTTCCAAAAGCTAAAACTGGGTCTTTTAAGGATAATCAAGCAGTGTTAGCTTTTATAGAAGATATTGTAATGCCGGGGGATGTAATTTTAGTTAAAGGTTCACGAGGTGTTAAAATGGAAGAGATTGTTAAAGGTCTATCTTGAATGAGATAGCAAAGGAAGCATTGCCGGGTGAAAAAGCTTATAAATTTTACGGGGGGTAGACAATGAAAATTTTTAATGAAGTAGAATCCAATGTGCGTTCGTACTGCAGGTCTTTCCCAGATATATTTACCAAGGCCAAAGGTTCAAGACTGTATGCCGCGTCCGGAAAGGAATATATTGATTTCTTTGCTGGAGCAGGTGCTTTAAATTACGGTCATAATAATGATTATATCAAGAAGCGGATAGTAAGCTATATCGCCTCCGATGGGGTTATGCATGCATTGGACATGTATACCCAGGCTAAAAAGGATTTTTTGATTACGTTTAACGAACAAATATTAAAGCCTAGAAAGTTAGATTATAAGGTTCAGTTTCCCGGCCCCACCGGCACCAATGCGGTGGAAGCGGCTTTAAAACTAGCCAGAAAGGTAAAAAAACGCACCGGTATTTTCTCCTTTATGGGTGCTTTTCACGGGATGTCGTTAGGCAGTCTGGCAGCTACCAGCAACGAGGCCAGTCGGAAAGGCGCCGGTATACCCTTAAACAATGTTACCTTTGTTCCTTATTACAATAGCTTGCCCAATGAACTTGACAGTATTGATTATTTAGCCAATATCTTGGCAGATAATCATTCGGGTATCGAAAAACCCGCCGCAATTATCCTGGAGACTATTCAGGCGGAGGGAGGCATTAATGTTGCCCCGGTGGAATGGTTAAAAAGGCTGGCGGATCTTTGTCAGAGGGAAGATATTTTGCTGATTTGTGATGACATTCAGGTAGGTTGTGATCGGTCTGGCACATATTTTTCCTTTGAAAGGGCGGGGATTGTGCCGGATATGGTGGTGCTCTCCAAGTCCATCGGCGGTTATGGTTTTCCTTTCTCTTTGCTTTTATTGAAGCCCGAGCTGGATATTTGGCAGCCCGGGGAGCATAACGGCACCTTTCGAGGCAATCAACTGGCTTTTGTTGCAGGACAGGCTGCATTAGAATACAGAAGCAGAACTAAATTAGGTAACGAAATTGAATTAAAATCCCGCTTGTTGGAAACCTTTTTGAAGGAAGAAATAGCTCCCCTGCATCAGCAAATTGAAATCAGAGGTCTGGGAATGATTTGGGGTATTGATCTCTCAAAATGTGGAGACGAGCAACTGATTGAAGATGTATCCAAAAGATGCTTTGACTTAGGTTTGATAATTGAGCGGGCCGGAAGAGGGGATACAGTGTTAAAAATCTTGCCGCCCCTAACCATACACCATGACGAGTTAATGCAGGGTTGTCAAATTATTAAGCAGGCTATTCAGGAGGTTTTCGGCACAAAAGAACGGGCTGCCGCTCAATTAAAGGATGCCTTACAGTACAAGCATTTGGATGCGGGAGGAGAAAAATATTGAGCAATCCGACAAAAGATTTCACGGACAGATATCATAAATTTATACAGCTACATCCCAAAGGGCATTTTATGCAGTCCGAGGGCTGGGCAAAGCTAAAGTCCGAGTGGCTCCATGAAATAATCTATGTTGAGGACGAAAAGGGAGAAATAAAAGGTTCCATGAGTCTTTTAATAAGAAAGCTTCCGGGTTTGGGCTATACCATGATGTATTCACCCAGGGGTCCTGTTTGTGATCCCCATGATCGGGATACCCTGCAGGGGTTGTTGGAAAAAGCCAAAGCCTTGGCAAAAAAGCATAAGAGCTATGTTTTAAAGATGGACCCCGATATAGAAATAGAAGACAAGCAATTTGAAAAGCTTGTTGATGATTTGGGTTTCAAAATATTCCGAGGTTTAAAAAACTACGATGGAATTCAACCCAGATTTGTGTTTAGATTGGACCTGAAAAATATGACTGAGGAAGACTTGATGAACAATTTCCATCATAAAACTCGCTATAACATTAGGTTAGCCCAAAGAAGGGGTGTTACCGTTAAGATTGGCTCAAGGGATGAGATCGCTGTTTTTCACAAACTAATAGTCGAAACGGGCATAAGGGATCAATTTATTGTTAGACCCTTGGAATATTACGAGAATGTATATGACTACCTAGGTCCTGAACATGTCAGGGTCTACCTTGCCTACCACGAAAACCAGCCAATTGCGGGATCAATTGCTATTCTTTGGGGTAATAAATGCTGGTACCTTTATGGGGCCAGCAGTAATGAAAAAAGAAATATGATGCCTAATTATTTGCTCCAATGGGAAATGATTAAATGGGGCTTGGAATCCGGTTGTGATATCTATGATTTCAGGGGAGTCCCGGGTGACTTGGATGAAAATAATCCTATGGTGGGTTTGTATCGGTTTAAGGTAGGTTTTAAAGGAAAATATACGGAGTTTACCGGTATGCTTGATTATGTTTTTAACCCGGCAATTTATTTTTTGGCGGAAAAAGGGATTACCTTTTTTCGAGATACCAGAAGGAAAATATATTTAATGAAAGATAAAATTGCGGCGGGGAATAATAAAGGCAGTACAAGCTAGTCCGGTTTTTCGCAGGTAAGTTGCGTGCTTAGGCTTAGGCGGGAGCCTGGTAGCAAAAGGAGAAGATAACAGTGACAGGACACTCCATCAGTGAATATCTGAGATTAATTGAAAAGCATAACTTATTGCTTGTTAAAGATTATCCCGAAATTATGAAGAAAAGAGTAGTAAGAAAGGTTGCCTACAATTCAAAGGAAGTTATTAAGGGCACCCTTTTTGTTTGCAAAGGAGTGGGGTTTCAGGAAAAATATTTAGATGAAGCTATAGCCAGGGGTGCCATCGCTTATATCAGTGAGCGGGATTACCAAAAGGAAATCCCCGGCTTTATCGTAAGCAATGCTTTTCAGGCCCTCTCCCTGGTTGCCAATCTTTATTATGGTTTTCCCTGGAAAAAGTTTAAATTAATAGGGATTACGGGGACAAAGGGTAAAACAACCACTGCAAATTATGTGAAGTATATTTTGGATGAGTACTTAAGGGATGTTGATAAAACAAAGGCAGGCTTGGTTACCACGGATTTAACTTTTGATGGGAAAAAAACAGCATCTTCCCATTTAACAACCCCTGAGTCCTTGGATTTGCAAAAGTTTTTTTACAATGCAGCAAAAAATGGTACTCAGTATGTGGTAGTAGAGGTTTCCAGCCAGGCGTTGAAGTATGGCAGGGTTTATGGTGTAAATTTTGATGTGGCTGTTTTCTTGAATATTTCCGAAGACCATATTAGTCCTGTTGAGCATCTTGACTTTGAGGATTATTTTTCATCCAAGCTCAACTTATTTCAACAGGCAACTACTGCCTGTGTCAACTTAGATTTGGAGGAATCCCCTAGGGTATTGGCCTCTGCCCAAGCTGCGGCTAACATTGTTACCTTTGCTTTTGGACAGGAGGCGGATATTTTCGGTTACGCCTTAGAGGAGGGCAGCACCCGATCCGGTTTTCGAGTAAAAACCGCCGGTTTTGATCGGCAATTCAGTTTGAATATGCCGGGCACCTTCAATCTAAAAAATGCTCTGGCTGCCGTAGCAGTGGCCTATTCTTTACAGATACCGCAAGAGTATCTTTACTCGGGCTTGAACAAGGCTAAAGTGGCCGGCAGAATGGATAGGTTCATCAGCAGAGACAAGGATAAGGTTGTTATCGTTGACTATGCTCACAACAAACTCAGTTTTAACGAGCTTTATGATTCCGTACAAAAGCAATATCCCACCAGAAAAATTATCACTGTTTTCGGTTGTCCGGGTGAAAAAGCCATTACTAGGCGAAGGGATCTGGGGCTAATTTCCGGTTTAAAATCCGACAAGATAATCCTCACCATGGAAGACCCCGGTGAAAAAAATGTAAGGCTTATTTGTGAAGAAATAGCTCAATATGTTAAGCAAAACAATCATAATTATGAAATTATAGAGGACAGAACGGAAGCCATTAAAAGGGCCATCCTTTCGCAGGAGTTGGAAACGGTGGTTTTAATTACCGGTAAGGGCAATGAAAGATACCAAAGAATTGGGACAGGCAATATTAAATACCCCTCGGATGTGGATAATGCAACCAGGTTTTTAGCGGAATATGATTTAGGCGGAAAACTGACGAATTTAAACTAAAGCAGGTCAGTGCTTGCTTTAACACGAAAAATATAAAACAAGGGCGGGTTTTACTTTGCAGATTGAAGAAAGGGATTTTATCCCTATTATTTTTGGCAGTGATATAAATACCTATGGTATGGCCAGAGCCTTTTATGAGGAGTACCAACTAAAAAGTATTGTGATCGGAAAATTTCCCTCGGGACCGAGCTGTAATAGCAAAATAATAGACTATTATTCCGACCTAAATATAGGCAATTCGGATGTATTTATACAAACCGTGAAAAACTTTTCCGAAAAATATATTCATAAGCAGGTCTTGCTAATCGGCTGCGGTGATAATTATGTGGAGCTAATTGTAAAACACCGGGATCAGTTTGGCAAAAACGTAATTGCCCCCTACCTTGATCAAGAATTGTTGGAAAAACTATTGACAAAGCAAAAATTTTATGAAATGTGTGAACAATACCAATTGGACTACCCTCAAACCCTGATCTACAATAAAGCTATGGGGGATGATTTTGTTCCAGCCTTTCAATTTCCGGTTATTGTTAAGCCTTCTAACAGCATAAATTACTGGCTCAATGAATTTGAGGGGCAGAAAAAGGTTTACAAAATAACTAATTTGAACGACTTACAAGAGGTAATCCATAAAATATACCGGGCCGGATATGCTGATGATTTAATAATTCAAGAATATATTCCGGGGGATGACTCCCATTTAAGAATCATGGTTTGCTATTCAGGCCGGGATAAAAAAGTAAAACTGATGTCCTTGGCTCAAGTGATGTTGGAGGAATATACTCCCCAGGGTTTGGGCAGTGCTTCTCTTTTGGTTACTGACTATAATGAAGATTTGTCTCATAAAATTAAAAACTTTTTAGAGGAAATAGGCTATGTAGGGTTTTCTACTTTCGACATTAAATACGATGACAGGGATGGCAAATTCAAAGCCTTGGAAATTAACTGTAGACAGGGAAGAAGCAGTTCCTCGGTAACGGGAGCAGGCTCTAATTTGGCTAAATATGTGACGGAAGAATATATCTATAACAAGGAACATAGTTTTCAAATAGTAACAGACAAGATCCTCTGGACCGTAATTTCCAGGCTGATAGCCTTTAAATACGTTAAGGATAAAGAAAATTTAGCCCGGATTAAGCAATTAATTAGCAACAAAAAGGTTTATAACCCCCTCTTCTTAAAAGGAGACAACAAACTAAAACGCCTGTTTTTCCTATACAAAGCCTACCTGGGCCAATTTTTAAAATACCACAAATACTACCCCTAAAGCAAGGTGGCAAGGGGACGTCAGACTGTGTGAAAACTCCCTAAAGGGATTCCATAATTTAGCCGAATATGATAGAATCCAGATATAAACTATCGAAAAAG
>JBBAFB010000069.1:0-11041 GCA_041655595.1 Bacillota bacterium | reverse complement strand
CATGGATGAAGGTTGGTTTTCTTAGGTATTTTCTGGGCCGTTTTCAAGGAAACAGAAAAAAATTGGATATAACCCGCCAACCGGGGCTGATTTTTCGGTAGCGGGTTAGTCAGCGTAATTTTATTAAAGTATTCACGAAGTAGCCCGTAAAGCATTGGCGGAAGGGCTGCTTTTTTGCTATAATGTGGTTTAAGGGAGTATCATTAATGGAGGCTGGGATGAAATTTAGAGAATTTGGCGATCAAAATAATCCAAAGTTCATAATGCTTCACGGCGGCGGCTTATCCTGGTGGTCTTTCAAGCCTATTATAGCCGGGCTGCAGGAACGGTATCATCTGATTACCCCCATTATAGATGGTCATGGCGAAGCAGTAAACGAAGACTTTGTCAATATAGAAACCGCCGCAGAAAAACTAATCGGCTACATAGATAATAATTGTGGGGGACAGGTTTTGGCCATTGGCGGGCTTTCCTTAGGGGCCCAAATTTTAGTTGAGGCTCTATCTCAAAGGAAGGGTATCGCCAAGTATGCAATAATTGAAAGTGCATTAGTTACCCCCATGAAATTAACATCTTATTTCGTTAAACCAACCTACCGGCTAACCTACGGCTTGGCTAAAAAGGAATGGTTTGCAAAGCTGCAGGCAAAAGCTTTGTTTATCAATGAATCACAGTTCCAGGATTATTTTTTAGACAGTCAAAAGATTTCCAGGGAATCCTTAATCAATATTTCTTTGAGTAACAGTAGGTATGCTTTGAAGGACAGTATAGCGGAGTGCGAAGTAGAAGCTTTAATCATTGTGGGTGAAAAAGAGCTTAACAGTATTAAAAAGTCTGCCCGGCTGTTAAAGGAAAGAATAAATAACAGCAGTTTGTATGTCGCTAAAAAAATGGGCCACGGTGAATTGAGTTTGGGTCACCCCGCTGAATATATTAACTTGGTCAGCAAGTTTATATCAACAGGGGGTTAACCTGCTTTCAAAATATTTTCTCGGTTTCAAGGGGGTATTTTAATGTCAACGATAAAGTGTCCCGAAAATCAAGGTCGGATATCTAAGCAAGCTGAGCAATGTTCTCATTGCGGCTCTTCCCCGGAACTTCGGGATGATTTTCTGATCAGGGAGCAACAGCTATTTAAAAAAAGAGTGGTAAAAGCAATAATCATTATAGCTTTGGTCATGTCTTTCGTTGTGTATCTATATATAACAATAGATGTTTTAAAATAATTTTTAATTACAAGCAGATTGGAAAGGGTGGTTAGATGGCTTCTTTTGATGTGGTTTCCGAGGTGGATATGCAGGAAGTAGATAATGCCATAAATCAAACAATGAAGGAAATACGGCAAAGATTTGATTTTAAAGGCAGTAAGGCGGATATCAGCCTAGAGGGGGAAGAAATAAAAATTGTTGCCGATGATGATTTTAAATTAAGGAGCGTTGTTGATATTCTTGAGACTAAGGCGATTCGCAGAAATGTACCTTTAAAGTCTTTGGCATACGGGAAAATTGAGCCTGCCAGCGGTGGTACTGTTCGCCAATTGGTTAAAATTCAAAGGGGAATTTCCAAGGAAAAGGGAAAAGAGATTATTGCCGCCATTAAACAGCAGAAGCTCAGGGTTCAAGCTCAAATGATGGATGACCAGGTCCGGGTGACAGGCAAAAAAAGAGATGACCTGCAAGCGACTATTCAGCTACTAAAGGACAAGGATTTCGATCTGGAGCTACAATTTACCAATTATCGGGATTGACTACCGGTTTCGCCATTTAACCTTGGAAGTTGCTTTTGCAATTCAGCTTGCGTTTTTCCGGGGAAGGAAATTAAAAATAATTTGACTTAAATCTCTACTGAGACTATACTGTTTAATTAATAAACCAAATAAAAACCTACCATTATCCAGAGAGGCGGAGGGACAGGCCCTATGAAACCCGGCAACAGCCGATTATTCCATCGGAAATGTGCCAATTCCTGCAGGAGTAATTTCCTGAGAGATAAGGGGCAAAATAATTTAGGTTATTGAGCTGCTTCCTATCTTTTAATAAGAAGCAGCTTTTTGAATATAGTTTTAAAGAGACAAGTTTTAGGAAGGTGATTTTAATGCCAGTTGTCATTCCGGAAGGTTTACCGGCAAAGGAAATTTTAAAAGGTGAAAATATTTTTGTGATGAATGAATTAAGGGCTGCAACTCAGGATATCAGACCTTTACAAATAGCAATTTTGAACCTGATGCCCACTAAAATTATCACGGAAACACAAATTCTCAGGTTGCTGAGTAATACACCCTTGCAAATCGAAGTAGATCTTTTAACCACTGCAACCTATCAGGGTAAAAATACCCCCCATGACCACCTGTTCAGCTTTTATAAAAGTTTTAATGATATTAAAGGCAAAAGGTATGATGGTATGATCATTACCGGTGCACCAGTGGAGCATTTGCACTTTAAAGATGTTGATTACTGGGAGGAATTAACTGCTATAATGGATTACGCCAAGGCAAATGTCTATTCAACCCTTTATATTTGCTGGGCTGCTCAGGCAGCATTATACTATCATTATGGGATTTCCAAGCAGCCGCTACCGGAAAAAATGTTTGGGGTGTTTCAACATCGGGTTAAAAACAGGGACTGTGCCATAGTAAGGGGCTTTGACGACGAGTTTTACGTACCTCATTCCAGACATACCGGAATCAGTAAGCAGGAAGTGGAGCAAGTTAAAAAACTTAAAATTTTGGCGGAATCCGACACAGCCGGGATTTATCTTCTGTCCACCGGCAATGGCAGGCAGGTATTTGTAACAGGCCACTCGGAATATGATCCTTTAACCTTAAAAGCCGAATACCAAAGGGATTTGGATAAAGGGCTGCCAATTAAAGTGCCGGAAAATTATTTTCCCGATAATGATCCTGCCAAGGACCCCATTGTTAGGTGGCGGGGTCATGCTAATTTGTTATTCTCCAACTGGTTGAATTATTATGTTTATCAAGAGACCCCCTATGATTTGAGTGAGCTAAAGAGCGTCAACGGAAACGGTAGTTGACAATTCCCTTCTGCTACTTCAAAAATGCTACTGCCTCAAGCTGCATATTTTTTTATTTAGGGGTGATGCTATATCTTGAGGTGATGTATAATGAGACGCAGTAGCTTTATAGGTTTGGTCAGTGTATTAATTGTCTTCATTTTTATTCTTGGCTTAAATAGGGTAGGGTGGCGGTTAATTCCTTTGCCCGATCTGAAAAAACCTCAAAAGTTATCCTCCGCCTTTCAACTGGCCGGGGGACCGGAGAAAACAGGGAGAGGTTTTCCCCAAAGGGAAATTATTGACTTGGCTACTGAATTTCCCGGCATTGTCTTTAATCAGGGCTCCCAAGAGGAGAAAATTATTGCCTTAACCTTTGATGATGGGCCAGACGATGACACCACCGTTCAGGTTTTGGATGTTTTAAAAAAGCATAAGATAAAAGCCACCTTCTTTGTAATAGGTAAAAGGATAGAGGAGGCAAAAGATGTTTTTCAAAGGATGGTGGATGAAGGCCATGTGGTGGGCAGTCACAGTTGGAGCCATCCCGATTTGGTGAAGCTAAACGAAAAGGGAGTAGAGGAGGAATTAATTCGGGTAGAGGAGTTAGTTTCTAAAATAGCCGGCTATAAAATGAGCCTTTTTCGTTCGCCCTATGGTTCCCTTACCAGGGAAAATGTCAAGCAAATAGCTGATTTAGGCTACAAAATTATTGCCTGGAACGTGGATTCGCTAGACTGGAAGGGGCTGAGTAAGGCGGAAGTACAGACCAATATTTTAGAGAACCTTCGCAATGGCTCTATTGTTTTACAACATTCTGCCGGTGGACCGGGTGAAGATTTGAGCGGTTCTGTTCAAGCTTTACCGGTAATTATTGATACCCTACAAAAAGAGGGTTATAAGTTTGTAACGGTACCGGAGTTATTGGGAATACCTTATCAAAAATAAGCCACCATCAGGGTCGCAAATCTTAATCGGGAAGTCCGCAAAAAGTCTAGGCAGACTAAAGTGAAAAGCCGGTTGCGCAAATACAAATTGGGGTTGACAGCTTAAATGCAGAAGGGTTATAATGATTTTTGCGAAGGATAAAGGTTCCTCCTGCGTTAAGCGGAAGTAGCTCAGTGGTAGAGCACCGCCTTGCCAAGGCGGGGGTCGCGGGTTCGAATCCCGTTTTCCGCTCCATTTTATTTTAAGTTTGGCTCAGTGAACCTCGGCAGCCTACTGTCCGAGGTGTTATTCTATTTTAAAAGACTTTTACATATTTTAAGCAGGAAACCAGTTCCCAAGAGAGAAGTATTTATTGGCTTTCATTACAAAATTGCATGAAAAACAAGTAGCAAAACGGCGTACGATTTGAAAAACAAAAACATATAAATGACAATAGGAATAGGGGGAGCATAAATGAAAGCTACCGTGGAAAAGATAGAAAATAGCCAGAAAATGATGGAGGTAGAGGTGGAAAACCAAAGGCTGGAGGAGGCAGTTGGCCGAACCTACCGCATATTGGTTAAAAAGTATAATATCCCCGGCTTCCGTAAAGGTAAGGCTCCGAGAAATATCTTTGAACAATTTGTAGGAACCGATTATCTATATCAAGAAGCCGCAGACGAAATTTTGTCTACTGTCTACGCAGAGGCACTGGATGAAAATGGTATTGATCCTATTGACCACCCGGAGTTGGAAATTGTACAATTGGAGCCGGGAAAGTCCTTTATTTTTAGAGCAAAGGTAACGGTTATGCCCGAAGTAACATTGGGCCAATATAAAGGCTTGGAGATAACAAGACACTTATTTGAAATCAACGAAGAACAAATAAATAACCAGCTAAAGTCTTTACAGGAGAAACATGCCCGCTTGGTTACCCTCGATGAAGGGGAGGTCGCCTTTGGGGATACCGCCATGATTGATTTTGAAGGCTTTTTAGGCGGCGTGGCTTTTGAAGGCGGCAAAGGCGAAGATTATGCGCTAGAAATAGGAAGCGGCAGTTTTGTCCCGGGCTTTGAAGACCAATTGGTAGGTCAAAAAATTGGCGAGGAAAAAGAAATAAACGTAACTTTTCCAGAAAACTATCATGGGGAAGATCTGGCTGGTAAAGATGTGATTTTTAACGTTAAGATAAACAGCATTCGTCGAAAAGAACTCTCCGAGTTGGACGATGAATTTGCTCAGGATGTAAGTGAATTTGATACCTTGGCAGAATTAAAAGAGGATCTTAAAAATAAAATGGAAGAGCATGGAGTTAGCCAAGGTGAAGCTTGGTTAAGGGATCAAGCTGTTGAAAAGGCCGGTGAAAACGCCGCTGCCGAGATCCCCCAGGTCCTGGTTGACAGGCAGATTGAGGCCATGATTGGGGACCTGGAACGAAACCTACAGACCCAGGGCTTGGATTTAGAGCAATATTTTATGTATACGGGTCTGTCAAGGGAAAATCTCAAAGAGGAGTATGCCGAAGGAGCCAGAAAAGCTGTTCTTTCCGAATTGGTGTTAGAGGCTATTGCTAAAGAGGAAAACATAGAAGCCACCGATGAGGATTTGGAAGTAGAGTACGAAAAAATGGCAGAGCGATTTGAGCAGGATGTTCAGACAATTAAAGATTCCTTCGTTAATAATAATCGGGTTGAAGGCCTTAAATACAATCTTGCTTTGGACAAAACGGTGGAGTTTTTGATTGAAAATGCGGTAATAACGGAGGAAAAAGTAACAAATCAAGCAGACAATGAGGAGCAAAAGCATGATGAGGGGCCTCCCGCAGGTGAAGAGCAAGAAACCGGCACTGGGGCTGTAGAATAATAAACTTGTAAGCTTTTTGGGAAGGAGAGAATACAGGATGTCAATATTAGTTCCGATGGTAGTAGAGCAAACAAATCGTGGTGAAAGAGCATATGATATTTATTCCAGATTATTAAAGGACAGAATCATTTTTTTAGGCAGTGCGGTGGATGATCATGTGGCAAATTTAGTGATAGCACAAATGCTGTTTTTGGAGGCTGAAGACCCTGATAAAGACATCAATCTATATATAAACAGTCCGGGAGGATCTATTTCGGCCGGTATGGCGATTTATGATACCATGCAGTATATTAGACCGGATGTTTCTACAATTTGTGTGGGTTTGGCGGCCAGTATGGGAGCCTTTCTTTTAGCAGCGGGAACAAAAGGAAAAAGGAAAGCACTCCCCAATAGCGAAATAATGATTCACCAGCCTTTGGGCGGTACCCAAGGGCAAGCGGTAGATATTGAGATTCATGCAAAACGCATTATGAAAATCAGAGATAGTTTGAATCGAATTTTGGCGGAGCGTACAAAACAACCATTAAAAAAGATTGCCCAAGACACCGACAGAGATTTCTTCATGACCGCTTCGGAGGCCAAGGAATATGGCATCATTGATGAGGTAATCTCGCAAAGAGAAAAGCTTCGCAAATAAAAGTGGCGGGGTGAAAGTATGTATAAGTATACCGATGAAAAAGGACAGCTAAAATGCTCCTTTTGCGGCAAACCTCAGGATCAGGTTAAAAAGCTGGTGGCGGGCCCGGGAGTCTACATTTGTGATGAATGTATTGAATTATGCAATGAAATCATTGAGGAGGAATTGAGCGAGGATTTCGATCTGGAAATGCGCGAGATTCCTATCCCCCATGAAATCAGGCAAATTCTTGATCAATATGTGATAGGACAGGATATGGCCAAAAAGGCTTTATCGGTAGCGGTTTACAATCATTATAAAAGAATAAACTTAGGCATGAAAATTGACGATGTGGAATTGCAAAAGTCAAACATCGTGATGATCGGGCCTACCGGCAGCGGCAAAACCTTGTTGGCCCAAACCTTGGCAAGAATCCTCAATGTGCCTTTTGCCATTGCCGATGCAACTTCTTTAACTGAGGCCGGCTATGTGGGCGAAGATGTGGAAAATATTTTGTTAAAATTGATTCAAGCGGCGGATTACGATGTAGAGAGAGCCGAAAAAGGGATTATCTACATTGATGAGATTGATAAAATTGCCCGTAAATCAGAAAACCCTTCTATTACTCGGGATGTTTCCGGAGAAGGGGTTCAGCAGGCGCTGTTGAAAATTTTGGAGGGGACGGTGGCCAGCGTACCGCCTCAGGGAGGTCGCAAACATCCTCATCAAGAATTTATCCAATTGGATACCACCAATATACTATTTATCTGCGGCGGTGCCTTCGATGGCATTGAAAAGCTGATTCAAGATCGCATTGGCAGAAAATCCTTGGGCTTTGATGCGGAAATAGTGGGTAAACAGGAAAAACCGATTGGAGAGATTCTAAAAAGTATTTTACCCGGTGATTTGTTAAAGTACGGATTAATTCCGGAATTTGTTGGTAGATTGCCGGTTATCGTCACTTTAGATGCATTGGATGAGAAGGCTTTAGTTGAAATTTTGACAGAGCCTAGAAATGCTCTTGTAAAACAATACCAAAAGCTATTTGAGCTGGACGGTATAGATTTAGAATTTAAGGCAGATGCTCTGCAAGCGGTGGCGGTGGAGGCCATCAGCAGGGAAACAGGTGCCAGGGGTTTAAGGGCTATTTTAGAAGAAGTTATGCTCAATGTAATGTATGACTTGCCCTCCCGTAATGATGTTACTAAGTGCACCATTACAAAGGATGTCATCGTTAACAAAGAAGAACCCCTATTATTAGCAGAAACAAAGAAAAAGAAGAAGGAAGAATCGGCTTAAATACTAAAACGCCCCTAGGGCGTTTTTTTTTGGATAAAATTACCCACCCCGGGGCATACTAGGTAACTGAAAATAGCTAATATATACGGGAAAGGTTGTGGGTTATGATGAGTTTTACCTCAGGCTTGGGGGGGATTTTAGGTGCTATCCAATTGTTTTTTGCGATAGTGATTGGGATGTATTTCTTAAATCTCTTGAAGAGTCAGCAGAGTAACAAAATAACAATTGAAAAAGAGTCCTCCAAAGAAATAGAAAAACTTGAAAAGATGCGCAAAATCCATTTAAGTGAGCCCCTGAGTGAAAAAACTAGGCCGTCGGATTTTAAAGAAATTATTGGCCAGGAGGAAGGTCTAAAGGCTCTCAAGGCTGCTTTATGCGGCCCAAATCCGCAACATGTGCTTGTTTACGGGCCTCCCGGAGTGGGAAAAACGGCGGCGGCCCGCTTGGTTCTGGAGGAGGCAAAAACAAATTCCCTTTCGCCCTTTGATGTTGAAGCAAAATTTGTAGAAATTGATGGAGCCACCGCCCGCTTTGATGAAAGGGGAATTGCTGATCCGCTTATTGGTTCGGTTCACGATCCTATTTATCAGGGTGCAGGGGCAATGGGCATAGCGGGAATTCCCCAGCCCAAGGCAGGAGCGGTTACAAAGGCCCACGGCGGGTTGCTGTTTATAGATGAAATTGGGGAATTGCATCCCATACAAATTAATAAGCTGTTAAAAGTATTGGAAGACCGGAAAGTTTTATTGGAGAGCTCCTACTACAGCTCTGAGGACAAAAACATTCCAAGCCATATCCATGATATTTTTCAAAACGGGCTGCCTGCGGATTTTCGTTTGGTAGGTGCTACTACCCGACTGCCTGAACATATTCCGCCGGCCATTCGCTCCCGCTGCTTGGAGGTGTTTTTTAGGGGGTTAACTCCTGATGAGGTGGCCATTATTGCTCGTAATGGCGCCACTAAGGCGGGGTTTAGTATTCAAGCGGCGGCAGTTGAGGTAATAGCTAAGTATGCTACCAATGGCAGGGAGGCAGTTAATATTGTTCAGATTGCGGCCGGGTTGGCTCAAACTCAAAACAGAATAAATATTGATAAGGAAGATATTGAGTGGGTGATTAATAGCGGTCAGTATTCACCTCGTCCGGAGAAAAAAATACACAGCACTCCCCAAGTGGGCTTGGTTAACGGGCTAGCGGTTTACGGTCCAAATATGGGGATGCTGATGGAGCTAGAGGCCAGCGTAATTCCCGCCGGCAAAGGGCAGGGCAAGATAATAGTAACCGGGGTGGTAGAAGAAGAGGAACTGGGATATGGGGATGGTAAAAAGATTAGAAGAAAAAGTATGGCCAAGGGGTCCATCGAAAATGTGCTGACTATTTTGCGCCGTCATTTAGAGGTAGATCCGAGAAATTACGATATCCATGTAAATTTCCCTGGAGGTATCCCTGTTGACGGCCCCTCTGCAGGGGTGACCGTAGCAACTGCAATTTATTCTGCCATCTCCGACAGGCCCGTTGATAATCAGGTGGCCATGACTGGTGAAGTGTCTATCAGAGGTGAGGTTCGGCCCGTGGGGGGGATAGTAGCTAAGGTTGAGGCTGCCCGCCAGGCAGGTGCAAAGCGGGTGTTTATTCCCAAGGATAATTGGCAGGGTGTTTTCGCTAAGCTCACGGATATAAAGGTGGTGCCGGTGGCTTATTTAGAGGAGGTAATTCAAGGCTCCTTAGTTGATAAAACAGCCGTTGCTGTTTCAGAAGGTATACGACTTAATACAGACTTGTTGAGTGCTTGTGTCAACCCGACTGTACAGGTAAAGACTCAGCATTAATCGGGTATGGCGGTCCTGTATTTAATCAGGATCAGCCATATCCCTTAGTTTGCCAATATTCAGAAAAACAATTTCATTACGGCTCACCTTTATTGCCTCCTGCTCCGCATAATAATAAAGTATTTTAGAAATTAGCTCCCGTGTGGTTCCTACAAAAGCTGCCATTTCATCCAGTGTCAAGTCTCTGGCAACAATTTGACCGTTAGCAGGTTGGTAGTGTTGCAGCAGGAATCCGGCCAGCCTGCCGGAGACAGGGTGAAAAGCAAAACCATAGACAATATTCCGCACCCTGCGCATAATCGTGATAAGCATTTGTGTGACTGCCCACATAGCGTGGGGGTTTTCAAAAAGCAGCGGTATTATTGTTTCGGAGTTCCACTGGTAGATACCGCTTCTTTCCATTACCTCCAGGGATGCCGGCATGGGTTTTTCATCAAAGAGGGTATGGCCCCAGGCCGTACTGCCTGCGCCCAGATCAAAAATAACTTGGCGTTTACCGTCGGCGGATAGCATTGACCATTCAATTCGTCCAAAGGCAATCAGAATTACTTTTGGCCAGGCTTCGCCTTCGCTGCAAATAAATTCTCCCCGATCGTACTCTCGATAGGCGGCGTACTTAATCAGCCTGTCAATTTCGCCGGCGGACATTTTGGCGAAAATCGGTATCTCGGCTAAGTGCTGCCTCAACTCCACCATTTATTCAGCTCCTTTATTTATAATTATCATTATTATATACCAGTTAAAATAAATAAAAAAGCAAACAATTTATAAAAGTATAAAGTCTGACTGCCTTTTTAGGGTTATTCTGTATATGCTAGACAAATATTACGAAAGAGGTGGAAAAACAATGACTAATGACACAACTCAATCCGGACGGTTGGTGATGGCCGTCACAGCAGTTTTAATGGGACTTTTTATGATGTTTGCGGTACCTTATTTGGCAATTAATACTCTTAACCCCGCTTTGCATGGCTTGGTGGATGTTTTTCAGATTCAACAACCCGATGGTGTTTGGGATACGCCGGTGGGGATTTTAAACAGCACTTTTCATTTATGGATAGGTTTAATCTTTTTTGGTGGGGCGGCTTTATTGCTTTTAGCTAATTACATCCGTAATGACGCAAAATGGGCGCGACCGGTGGCCTTGGGTATTTTGGCTATTCCCTCTATTGGCGGTATGGCAATGTCTATTCCCTGGATGGTTTTGGTGATGCGCGATGCTTGGGGGACGCCCATTAAGGCGGGCTTACCTCCTTCAGTATTTATTATGATTGCGGGACTGATTGGTTATTTTATTATGCTCTTGACTGAAAAAGCCGATAAAAAGACTAAGATTAACCAAATTGTGGTCTTTACGGTAATAGGCCTGGTGGCAGGTTTTATTTTTATGAATGCTCAGCATGGTGTTCGCTTCTTCCTGGGCAGACCCAGTGCACCCTTTGTTGAGGCTGTGGAAAGCAATCCAGAGCTATTTTTAGGTGGCTTTGGCCTGTAC
>JBBAFB010000068.1:0-11290 GCA_041655595.1 Bacillota bacterium | reverse complement strand
ATAAAATATTATTGGAGGTGGTTCATTGTGAAATCTGTTAATTACAAAGAAGGGATTGTAATAACTGCAACTGAGTTGAAGCAAAGTTTAGGAAAATACCTGGATTTAACTGAGCGGCAAAATGATGTAGTGATCACAAAAAATGGTACTAAGATTGCTCGTTTAACGCCATATGTGACCGATATTGAGCAGTATTTTACAATAAAAGAAAAAGCATTGGATTACCAATATGGGGGGAAAAAAGTTTCTTATGAGGAATTTATGGAAATCTATGAAAAAAGCACTTTAAGAATGGAATATATTAATGGGGAAATTTATCTATTGTCTTCTCCCAGCATAAAACACCAAGAGATTTTAGCCAGATTACACCTAGTATTTAATGATTTTTTAAAAGGTAATAAATGTAGGGTGTTTTTTGCTCCTTTCGATGTACATTTTAAAAAGAGGGGTATTAAGGAACCGGATGTGATGCAACCGGATTTGCTTGTAATTTGTGATATGGAAGGTAATGTTACAGAAAAGGGAACTTATCTAGGAACGCCTACATTAGTTATAGAAATTTTATCAAATAGCACCCGTAGTAAGGATATGATAACAAAGCTTGATACCTACAGGCTTTCGGGAGTTCAAGAGTATTGGATTGTTGATCCAAAGCAGGAAAGTATAATGATTTATGCTTTTACAGATCAGGAAATCAGTTTAGTTAAGATATTTGAAAAAGGTGCCGATGCCAAATCGAAAATTTTTGCCGGATTATCAGCAAATGTAGAGGCCCTATTTGAATGATACAGGGGGACGTTTTCAGTGTTTCATTAAAGTTGAGATATGACCTTTGATAGCATCATAAAACAGCCAATGGGTTCGTTTTTTTATACCTGATTATTTATTGAAGATACCAAGCAAATACCCGTAACCCTTTTCCTCCATCTCTTCTTTAGGAACAAACAAAAGGGATGCACTATTGATGCAATACCTTAACCCACCTGTTTCCCTTGGGCCATCGTTAAAAACATGCCCCAGGTGTGCATCGCCCCTTTTGCTTCTTACTTCCGTTCGACGCATACCATAACTCTGGTCATCCAGCTCCCTAATTAAATTTGGGTTAATCGGCTTGGAGAAACTGGGCCAGCCACAGCCCGCTTCAAACTTATCATCGGAAGCAAAAAGGGGTTCTCCCGTGGTTACATCCACATAGACACCCTCTTTAAAATTGGCATTATACTCATTGGTGAAGGGAGGTTCCGTGGCATTATTTTGTGTCACATTATATTGCATTTCCGTTAGGTGCTTTTTTAAAAAGCCCTTTGGCTTGGCCTTGTATTTTAAACTGTAATCCTGTGCATTTTTCGCCTTTTCAAACTCTTTTACGCCAATATGACAATACCCTCCCGGATTTTTATCCAAATACTTTTGGTGGTATTCCTCAGCCGCAAAATAGCTTTTAAGTGGCTTAACTTCTATGGCAACGGTTCTATCATATTTTTTTTGAAGCTCTTTAATGGAATCAACGACAATTTCTTTGTCCTGCTCATCAGTATAATAAATACCGGTCCGATATTGGGTTCCAATATCATTTCCCTGTCGGTTTTTTGCTAAGGGATCCACTACGTCATAATAAAGTCTTAAAATAAATTCTAGGCTTATTTCGCCGGGATCATATTCTATTTTTACTGTCTCCGCGTAGCCTGTGTTACCGGTGCAAACTTCTTCGTAGGTTGGTTGTGTTGTCTTACCGTTGGCGTAACCTACTTCGGTACTGACAATGCCTTTTATTAATGAGAAATATTTTTCTGTTCCCCAAAAACAACCCCCTGCCAAATAGATTTCTTTTTTGGTTGTTTCTATATCTTGTCTGGTGTTCATAGGTTTACTCCTTTCTATTTTTACAGATTTTTGATATTCATAAAACCGTTCATGGCTGATACCCTTTGAATGGCAGTAAGTTTTTTGTGCAGTATCATTTCTATATCATCTCCAAGTTGGAGATAGTAACATATATTATAATGGCATGCGGCAGTAAACACGGTACATAAGCAATTCTAAAAAAATAGAAATCTTAATATTTATAGCAAAAGGGAATTTTATGGTATAATCATACTATAAGCATATTTGAAGTCAAAGTTAACAAGATGCCCAAAGTTAGCCGGCATTCCTTTTGCACACCATTTTTTGTGGTCCTAAATATTTGCTTATTCAACTGTTCTTTAAATCTACATACAATGATCCGTCTGTGGCCAAAGAAGCCAAAAACACACGGGAGATGTCATTTATGCCCTGTTCCTTAAGTTTGTTTTCCAACCAAGCGAGACTTAAATTGTTTTTTTGTAAATTTTCCTGCCGTATTTTCCCCTCACTGATAATGATGGCAGATAAACCTTCATACTGAGTTGGAACATTTAAATCCTGGGGAGTGAGGGATCTGCGGTGGGGTTTTTTTAGCACACTAATGCTACCATCAATCTCCAAGACAGCGAACTCCACATCACTTAGATTATAAATACCTTTGTAGCGTAAGGCTGCCAACACCTCACCAAAATTGTAGTGCATTTTAGAGATGTTTTTTTCTATTATTTGGCCGTTTTTGATGAAGATTACGGGCTTGCCCTCAAGCAAGATACGGGCCCTACGACTTTTAATGGCGATTCTATCCGCCAGTAAATCCGCGGCTGTAATGGCTACAGGTGCTAGAAAAATCCTTAAGTTTTGTTTAGGGTCGGTGATATAGCTGGAAAACAAGCCGCCCATCATGTTCACTGTTAAAAAATCAAAATAGTTTAATTGGGAAATGGATTTGCGTCCGGTAAGGCGAAGCAGTACTAGTGCGAAAATAAAGGATCCCAAGGAACGTTCCAATACAGGCAAGATAAAAACCTCCTTCTTCTTATTAGTCCCGTTTTGGTAATTTTAATGCAATTGTTTTTAAAATATTTTCCTTTTTCACGCAGGGGTGCTAAAAAGTTGCAGGATGTTGGGCAGGAAAAGGGATGGGTAGAGTTATTGAAAATGCGACGGAATAAGTTCTTTATTAAAGGGAGGCAGTCAAATGCAAAAAAACCGTTTAGTTGTTTTGGTGTTATTGACTATTTTTTTATCATCCATTTTAATGGGAGGCTGTGGCAAACAAATTGACAAATCAGGGACTACCGACGCCCCACCAGATTACGCCTTGGAAAGTAACGGACAGGAATTAGCTAAGCCGGATCTGGAAGTAATACCTGACGGGATTGACGGGGCTGATGAAGCTGATGAGCAAGGGGACGTACAAGAGGAAATGGTTAGCAGCAATACGGAATTAAAGCTGGAAAACACCATTAATAGGGACCAATTTAAATTTTCCCCCGAGGCTGAAAAGCTGCTGATAAAAAATGGATTTGTAGTAGTGCCTGATTTATCCCAAGAGTTTTATATTGATTATGAAATGAATTCCTATGACGGTACACCCAATTTTATAACTACGGATTCCATGTTACATAATTATCACCTGTTTTTCAGCCACTTATTGAGGGTAATTGAAAAAGAAAAGCTGGAGCAAACACTAAAGGATTTAGCCAAATCCATGCTTGTGGAATCCCAAACACAATACGAGGACCTTAAGGGAAGTACCTGGGAAAACGCCGCTAAAAGAAATATAGGTTTTTTTGCTGTTGCAGCTAAACTGCTTGATTCTAAAACGGCCATTCCCGATGAGGTTCTCGAAGAGGTAAAAGCAGAATTATTTTTGATAAATAAGCAAGAGGGGATTGCTACTTCCCCTTTAATGAATCTAGGGCAAGATGTAAATCTTTTGGATGCCTTCAAGGAAGATTATTCACAGTATATTCCTAGGGGGCATTACACCGGTAGCGAACAACTGAAATCCTATTTTAAAGCGATGATGTGGTCCGGCAGGATGACATTTAGGGCAAATAACGAGGACGAAACAAGATCGGCGGTTTTGATGACTCTAGCTTTAGAATCAAAGCAAAATAAAGAAAAATGGGAAACAATCTATGAGCCTACTAATTTTTTCGTAGGTAAAAGTGATGACCTGTCCTACTTTGAATATAAGGAGCAGCTAGAAAAAAACTATGGGCAGGATATTACCCTGGCCAAATTAGTTTCTGATAATGAGAAGTGGGCAGCTTTTATGCAATCGGTTGGTCAACTGGAGGGACCGGCCTTAAACTCCATTCCCATTTTTGAAGAGGACCTACAGGCTGATCGAGAACAAGAAATCAAGGGTTTTCGTTTTATGGGCCAGCGTTATACCTTGGATGGGGATATTTTTCAAAGGCTTGTTTATCGTGATGTAAAAGAAAACGATAGGGGCGAAAAAAGACTGCTGCCCAAGGCTCTGGATATACCTGCCGCCTTGGGTTCTAAGGAAGCTTACTCCATTTTAAAGGCCCAAGGGGACACGGCTTTTTCCGGTTATAGTGACAATATGCGTGATTTGCAGCAATATATCGCCGGCTTAAAACGGGCAATGTGGACACAAAATTTGTATTGGGGCTGGTTGGATACCTTAAGGGCACTTATTACGGAAAAAGGGGAGGACTATCCCTCCTTTATGCAAAACCAGGCCTGGCAGCGAAAGGAATTGACCACCTTTCTATCCAGTTGGACAGAACTAAAGCATGATACGATTTTATATGCTAAGCAGGTCTACGCAGAAATGGGGGGAGGCGGCGGTGAAGTTGATGACCGGGGCTATGTGGAGCCTAACCCTGAGCTTTATGGCCGTTTGGCAGCCTTGATTGAAACCACAAAGGTGGGGCTATCTTCTCGAGGGCTTTTAAATGATAGGGATCAAGATAGCTTGGACCGCTTATGGCAGTTGGCATTTAACCTAAAAACAATATCATCTAAAGAATTGAAGGGCATGTCCTTGACAAAGGATGAGCACAACCTAATTCGTTCCTATGGTGGTCAGTTGGAGCACTTTTGGCTGGAGGCGTTGGCCGATGAAGGTGTGGATCACCGTTCGGCTATTTCCGAAAATCCCGCCGCCTTGGTTGCCGATGTGGCCACCGATCCTAACGGAATGGTGTTACAGGAAGCCACAGGTAGCGTCTATGATATTTATGTCCTGGTTGCGGTGGAGGGTTTTCCCAAGATTGCCAAGGGCAAGGTCTACTCCCATTATGAATTTATCTGGCCCCTTGAGGATCGCTTAACGGATAAAAAGTGGCAGGGCATTTTAAATGATGGCTTAGCACCTCCTGCTGCAGATTGGACCAGGGCCTATATTTCACCATGAAGTCTAAATGGCTAATCATAATAGCTTTTTTGGCAATAGGATCAACGCTTACTTCTTGTGCTCCCAAGGAAGAGTGCCTCTTGGGGGGCGACGCCTTTACCAATTTGGCGAGTTTCAAAGAGTATCGTAGGCAATTTCCGGAACAGCAGGAGGAGATAGTTTTAACCGCTGTGGGGGACATCATGCTTTCTCGTTATGTTGCTCATAATATTAATCAAGCTGAGGACCCCGATCAGGTTTTTGCCGCTGTAAATCAGTTTTTGCAAAAGGGGGATTTAGTTTTTGGTAATTTAGAAAACCCCCTAACCCCGGGACGCAAAATAGAGATTCCAGAGATGATTTTTAGGGCGGATCCTGTAATGGCTTCCGTCCTAAAAAAGTCCGGCTTTAATATTTTGTCCTTGGCCAATAATCACATTGCCGATTTTGGTGCTGAAGGATTGTTGGATACCTTGGGTTGCTTGGATGATCTGTCAATTGAATACTGCGGCGTGGGCAAAACAGCGGAGGAGGCCCTTGCACCCTGCTATATGGAAGCTAAGGGCGTTAAATTGGCTTTTTTGGCCTTTACAGATGCGGCAATAATGCCGGATAGTTTTAACGAGGGGAGGGAAGCAAAGATCGCCTTTTCAGATCCGCAGGCGGTTGTGACAGCAGTCGGTGAAGCGGCAGTTAATGCCGATCTTACAATCGTTTATCTTCATGGCGGTGAGGAATATGTAGGGGAGGCCGATGAGCCCCAAGTTAAGCTAGCCCACCTTGCCATAGATTCGGGGGCGGATTTGGTTTTAGGCAGCCATCCCCACATGGCGCAAAAGGTGGAACAATATCGGGGCAAATATATTTTTTATAGTTTGGGCAACTTTGTTTTTGATCAGCTTTGGTCCCAAGAAACCCGGGAAAGCATCATAGCCAAATTTTATTTTAGTAAGCATAGATTAGAAAAAGTTGAAATTTTGCCTGTATTTATTAATGACAAATGCTTTCCTGAAGCCTTAGGTGGTGAGGCCGGTCGCAAGGTGGCAGAAAGGCTTGACTTGGAATTGGAAACAGTTTTACTTCCGGCCTGGGACACTGAGGAGGAAAAATTTATTACGATAGAGCAATATGTTTTTTTTCCCGAACCCGTAATAGATAATATTAGAGCAGGGCAGAGTTTTTTCCGGTCTTTTTTCAAAATGATTTTGCCAGGTCAGGAAAATGATTTTACAGCCAGAGAGGATTCCCCTTATTTTAGGTTAATCAAAAACCGGCAATTTGATTTGGATGGTGATGGCTACCCCGAGGAAATTAAACTAAGAGACGGCCAAGTGGAAATTTGGCGCGCCAAGCAGCTAATTTGGCAATCCTCGGAAAAGTGGTGGGTAGACGATTTTTTTCTGGGGGATGCAAATAATGATGGCAGGGTGGAAATTGGACTTTTACTTTGGAAAGAGGGTAGCTTCGGCCCCTATCAGCCCTTTTGGTTGCAGGAAAGGGATAACAGTTTCAGGAATCACCTGTTTTTATTTAAACTAGAAGCAGGAGCAATAAAGGCCCTCTGGCATTCATCCAATCTGGACCGGCCTAATTACCAAGCTACCCTGGTTGATTTAAATAATGACGGTGAAAACGAATTGCTAGTTATAGAGGGTAGCTACTCGGACCCCAAATTAAGAAAAATAACCCTCTGGCAGTGGAACGGCTGGGGTTTCTCCCGTCTGTGATACAGTGATACAGGGGGACGTTATCAGTGTATCATTAGGCGCCCTTTTTGCTTTGTTTCTCAATATACATGCTTCTATCAGCCTTTTTTAGTAAACTATACGCGTCCAAAGCTTGCCCCGGCTGCAGAAGGGCCTTGCCAATGCTCGTTCCCAGACCCTTTAACCTGGCGTTGGAGGCAATCCAGGTCTCCACTTTTAATTGGATACGCTGCCTGGCTAAATCAAGGTCATCGGCCCCAACATTTTGCATCAAGATTACAAATTCATCCCCGCCAAAACGACAGGCCATGTCTTTTTCTCTGATGCTATCGCCAAGTAAATTGGCAAATTCCTTTAACACCTCATCACCAAACATATGGCCGTAAACATCGTTAATCTGTTTAAAATTATCTAGGTCTATCATTAAAATCCCCAAGCTGTTTTTTTCTTCCTCCACCTTGAGCAGTTCTTTTTCTATCAACTCCACCATGCCCTGTCGGTTATATAGGTTCGTTAGCATATCCTTTAGTGCTCTTTCCTGTAGCTGGGAGGACATGAAGCTGTAGGGTTTCTCTATACCCTGGGTCATCACCCCGGCATAAATAAGGTAGTAGGAAACCACCTTTAACATGTGACCTAGCATATTGGCTATCCCATAAACATCGGTATAAAGGGTGAAGGCTAGCTCCGAGGAGGCTGTGGCTAGTACGGCCAGGCCCACCGTTTTATAAATACCCCTTTTAACAAACCCCTTATGGGAAAACATTACATAGGCGCTGGCTAAAAGTATGCAAATTATTATATATTCGCTGATTATTTTAAATGGAGTTAGACCCGCCCCCTCTATAAAACAAATGGGAAAAACTCTAAAAACCATTATGCTTAGAAGAAGGCTACCTGTAACAAAAGCATAGATGGTTGTTATCAGCTTTCGGTTAACCTCTTTCTCTTGCAAAAATAGGACCATTAATAAGGAGACTGCCTCCACAAAACGTCCGGCGATCCAAAGTTGAGTTGGAACATCAGTATCGAAACCAGGGAAAATACCCATTCCCTTGTATGTAATCATATGGGCAAAGTCTAAAATGGCAACATAGAAATAAGAAATCCCCAAAAATAAAAATACATCATTTTTGGAGTGTTTATAGGTTCGGGTCGCCAATACATATATTAAAGCCGCCACAATAATAGCGAAACCCTCTGCCAAAGAATGAAAGAGAAGGTAATTAAAGTTAGCTATTATGTACATTATCACACAAGCAAATAACAGCAGAATCATCTGAGACCCCCACCCTGATTTTTTCGAAGAGTGCCTATGCCTTCTATATATTTTTACGGCATTAGAGTTGTACCAGGACAATTCGCCAAGACAATCCTTAAATCCTGCTAAAGAAAGTGATACGGGGGGACGTTTTCATTGTTTCATTGGCATCCCTACCCCTTGTATAAGATGTAGCGTTCGGAAGCATGCTCGTTAACTATCGCCTGCTGTTTTTGTTTCACCCGATGAAACGCCGGTTGATTTTGTTTTTACTGCCACTGAATGAAATGCTTTTGGCTTGCGGCCTGGATGGGGACCTTCGGCTTGTTGTTTTGCTATTGATTACCAGCTTACTTGGCGTGAAAAGGTGGGCACGCAATTGCTCAAACATATCGTTGTGGGTAACCTTGGTAATCTGTATATAGCTATTCAGTTCAATGCGCCAGATTTAACCGCTAGCGATTTCAGTCAAACTCTTCAACGCAAGCAAAGATCCGCCGGAACGGACCTTTGCTTAAAAGGATCAATGAACTGAATTCTTATTTGCAGTAGATATTAATTGCATCCCGCAGGAATTCAGTGCAGCCGGGGGCGATTTTGTCGTAGTTAGCCCGAAAACGGTCATCTGCAACATACATTTCTGCCAATCCCAAATGATACTCCTTGCTATACCTGGGATAGTAAATGCAAAGCCATTGTCTGTGCAAGTCACAGGCTTTTTGGGCCAATTCCCCGGAAGGATTGCCGGTTTCAAATGCTGCTTTTAACGTTATTTCCAGTTCAAGACGTAACCCTTCTCCCACATCGTACTGCTCTTTCGTTAAGCCCATGAGCTTAGAGTTGGCCTCATCCACTGTAGCATTGCCATACCTAGCGCGGATTTCGTCGCCATACTTTTGTTCATTGTCATCTACTAACTTTTGCTTAAAGCCCTCGAATTTTTCCCTATCTGACATAGTGATTTCCCCTTTCAAAACGGCTAGTGATTTGGTGACATTCAAAATCAGCCTATCAAGCCGCCCTCGTTTTTTTTGGAGTTTGGAGAGGTGATCGGTAAGCGCTCGGACCCTGTCAAAATCAGGGGCAGACAAAAGAGTCTTTATGTTCTCCAAGGAAAAATCGAGTTCCTTGTAGAACATAATTTGTTGTAGGGTGTCCACTTGTTCTTGCCCGTAAAAACGATACCCCGATGGGGCAACTCTCGCCGGCTTTAAGAGTCCGATTTCATCATAGTATCGCAGTGTTCGGGTACTGACCCCTGACATTTTTGAGAGTCTGTTCATTGAGTATTCCAATTTCCTAACCTCCTGAAATACATTGTAAACTATTACGTAACGTCAGAGTCAAGGGGCATCCGGGAAAAAATTTAGATTTCTTATTTTGTCGTTAAATCGCCATATTATTTTCGCTTACTTAATTAAGTTTGGTGGTGTTACGGGCCCACATTAAGGATATGGGTTGGAAATGGGTGATGGAAGGTAGAGCCTGTTCACGGATTCCTCGGACTACGTCGGATACCGTTGCAGACTGGGTATTGTTTGGTGTAAGAAATAAACTAAAAAGTTACTAGCTTAATTTAATTAGCTTGTTTTGTATCATAATTATGCTAGTATTTAAGATAGTTGGATGTATAAGGGACGGGGGGTTGCCATTGCATACCAATGGCGGTGCCCATGACATGATGGGGTCCCCGTATATCATCAGAAAAATGATTTTTTCCGGGGTTAGTTGAGCATAAAAGTTGGGGGGAATTCATGATGAGAAAGGTAAAAATAACGGTGATGAAACAAACAGTTTATCAAGACCTGGTTGATAAATACGAAAATCCCATTCAGCAGCCTTGTGATATGGTAATTGGGCAAATTTTTGTTGCCAATGGGTGGCAAAAGCCGAAGGGAATGTGTGATAGTGCGTGGCAAAGCATGTCTGCCTTTGTAATGGCCCTTGCTCACGGCGGGGAAAATTTCTATGATGGCTGGATGAAGAATAAAAAATCTGCGATGATTTCGTGTAACGACGGTTTCCGACCGGTTAGTTTTTTGATTGAGACAGTGGACGAGGATGAATGATACAGGGGGACGTTTTCAGTGTATCATTGCAGTTATCTTGATACAACAAAGTGGATAGGAGGAGGATAAAGCAGTGTCACGTCAGCCAAGAAAGTTAAGCAGTACAGGCATTTATCATTTGATGGTAAGGGGAGTTAATAAGGAACCAATTTTCCGGGAAAACAGCGATCGTTTGCACTTTTTAGATACCTTGAAACGCATTTCTGATGATAGCGATACAAGTGTATTGGGCTATTGTCTAATGGACAACCACGTGCACCTATTGATTAAGGAGGGTATAAAAGGGGTTTCCAACCTAATGCATAGACTAAATGCAAGCTATGCCCATTATTTTAACCGTAAATATGAACGGGTCGGGCATGTTTTTCAAAATCGTTTCAAAAGTGAAAATGTTGAAGATGAAGCCTACCTGTTGGCCGCTCTGCGCTATATTCATAACAACCCTATTAGGGCAAAGTTAGTTGACAAACGAGAGAGGTACAAATGGAGCAGTTGCAAGGCTTATTATGGCCAAAAGGACTACCCCCCGGGGTTAACTGACACTAAGCCGGTTCTCGCTTTATTTTCGGGGAACGAAGAAGAAGCAATAATTGAATTCCGGGAATTTTCTGAGGGTGTGACAGAGGATATATGCATGGATTATAGGGATGAAATAAAATTGAGCGATGCAAATGCACTCAAAATTATCAAGGGGTTTCTAGGGGGAACACCACTACATGAACTTGGAAAAATGCCAAAGGCGGAGCGGGACTTAATATTAAAACAGCTCAAAGCGATTGATGGTCTAAGTATTAGACAGATAGCTCGCCTAACCGAGGTGGGTTTTAATATTGTTAGTAGAGCATAAATGATACAGTGATAACGTCAGACTGTGTGAAAACTCCCTAAAGGGATTCCATAATTTAGCCAAATATGATAGAATCCAGATATAAACTATCGAAAAAGGTGATAATTATGGATTACATACAAGGTGAAAGCAGATACCAAATCAACCTCTTTCCAGAAAGCATAGACGAATATATAGCAAATGACAACC
>JBBAFB010000067.1:0-11316 GCA_041655595.1 Bacillota bacterium | reverse complement strand
CTTCTTGAACGCCACGTCGCTTCGCTCCTCGCAATGACGGTGGAGAGGTTTTCTTGCTTCTTGCTTCCGGTCTCTTGCTTCTTGAACGCCACGTCGCTTCGCTCCTCGCAATAACATTGGTGGGGACTCTTGCTTTTTGCTTCTTGCCCCTTGAACGCCATGTCGCTAACGCTCCTTGCAATGACGTTGATGGGAGTTTCCTGCCTGTTGTTTCCGACCTCTTGCTTCTTGAACGCCGCGTCGCTAACGCTCCTCGCAATGACACTGAAGGGGTTTTTCTGCTTTCCGCTTTCAGCTTTTCGTTTTCGCAAAACAAAAAAGGCGCTATTCGCGCCCCTGGGGTTATTGCTCCATTTGTTTTGCCAAAAAACCTGCCGCCGTCTCTGCTAGTTTCACTTCCATTTCTCCCATTACTACATTGGGCTCCCTGGAGCAAAGTATAACTGCCCCGATAGGATCTCCTTCTGCAATAATTGGAGTAATTACCTCTGCCACGAACTGGCAATCCCCTTCCACATCGGCAATAATACAAGTTTTACTGCCGGAGTTATGTTTGCCGGGTGAGTTTACCAGAACTGCCTTGCGTTCCTCAATAGCTTTTTCTACTGCTTCTCCAATGGATTTATTCAAAAACTCTTTTTTTGGTGCACCCGCTACAGCTACTATCATATCTCGATCCGCTATACAAGCAATGTGCCCCACTGCTTCATGTAAAGAATCCGCATACTCTTTTGCAAAATCACCTAGCTCACCGATGGGGGAATATTTTTTAAGTATAACTTCCCCCTCTCGATCCACAAAAATTTCTAATGGATCTCCTTCTCTTATCCTAAGTGTTCTTCTGATCTCTTTAGGAATAACTACTCGGCCTAAATCATCAATACGTCTTACAATACCTGTCGCTTTCACTTACGTGTTATCCCTCCTTTAGCCTTGTTTCTAGGAGTTTTCAATCCTAGTATATATGAGCCATGTCTTTTTTATTCACCATTTCCCTTTGTCCACAAAAAAATACTTTCAATTATTACTATAAAGAGTTGTCCCCGAGGCGCCGCCGGGGATTTCATAATTAATGAAGTAATATTATAATTCGCTATTACAGGCAAGATTATGCATAAAAAAAAGCCCTCAGGGCTTTTTTTTAGTAGACAGCAGACAAAACCATTCGGTTGCCAGTCCGGCCGTGGTGAGGCTTCTTAAACCAATGGCTTTCGGCTTGTTAAACGTTACAACACTTGGAATTCTGCCTATAATTAACAAAAAATAAGACATTAAAACCTTTTACAACGCGAAGACCTTATTTTTCTAAATGATTGACTACATTGGCCTTGTCCATTACTTCGCCAAAATAATCATTGAATTTCTCGTTCTTGATCTCTCTTTCCAAAATGGCCTCCACACTTGGCCTGAGCTCCTCAAAACCTTCCCTTTTATCTGTAATTTTTATAATATGGTAGCCGAAAAAGCTTTCTACCGGCTCCTTAGAATACTCCCCTTTGCCAAGTATTACCGCTCCTGCAGTAAATTCTGGCACATAGGGGCTATCCCCTTTGGTGAAATATTGACCAAGATCTCCCCCAACTGCCGCCGAACCATCTGCAGAATGCATTTTGGCTAATTCCTCAAAATCCGCGCCCCCATCCAATTCTTTGATGATGGCAATGGCTTTTTCTTTAGCCTCTTTATCGGCGGCATCTCTATCTTCCATTTCTTCGTCCGGTCTGATTAAAATGTGGCTGGCCCTATACTCCACCAGATTGTCCTTGTGCTCCTGATAAAAGTTTTCAATTTGTTCCTCGTTAATTACCACATCAGCGGTAACCTTTTCAAATAAACCTTCTTGCAGTAGCATTTGTTTGATCTCGATTTTAAATTGATCTACCGTAAGACCCTCCTGCTTTAACAGCTCACCAAAGAGCTCATCACCATAAGGGGCTTTAATTTGTTCCAAGGTATTGTCCACTTCTGCCGCGGAAACTGCTATGCCAAATTTTTTTGCTTCCTCGTTAATAATGACCTCTGTAATCAATTGGTTTAATACTTCCATTTTAATAAAGGACAGCATTTGTTCTCCTTCTTCACCCACAAACTGATAGCCACTTGCCTCAAAAGACTCCTGGGAATACGCAACCTTTTGATCCAACTCCGTCTTGGTAATCTTTACCCCATTAACTTCAGCTACAATCTCAGCGCTTTTAGCGCAACCTCCCACCAATAAAAAAACTAGCAATAATGCTACAAACATTAAACTAAGCTTCTTCCTCATCCTTTTACGACCTCCCTAATCTGGGTTCACCTAAATCACGCTTATTATATCAACCTGCCTTAAGTGAAGCAAGACTTTTCATTTTTTGGAGTAATCCCGACAAAAATTCTAAAATTTCTTTATCGGAGGGATTCGTTATTTTGGCTTTGATAGTTAAGCCGCCGGCAGAAGAAAAACTCAACCTCCTCGGAAAATCCTGTGCCAATATCAATAACTTGTCTCCTTTGAGGGGAAATTCCGGACCTGCTTCTATTATCAGTTCCTGCCTACCCTGATAAATCCTTTTCAGCGACAGCAAATTGCCCAAAATTCTAATTTTAGCAATCTCCAGCAAATTTTTAACCGGCTCCGGAAACTCTCCGAAACGATCATATAATTCCTCTTCCGCCTCATCAATTTCCGCTAAATCCCGCGACTCCGCCAAGCGACGGTACATTTCCATTTTAAAGCCTGAACGATTAATATACTCGTCAGGCAAGTAGGCATTTACCGCCAGCTCTACTACTGCTAAGGGCAATTCAACTTTAACCGGTTCCGTCAAGGTCCCTTTAGCCTTGTCTACGGCTTCCTCCAGTAGGCGGCAATATAAATCAAAACCCACGGCCAAAATCTGTCCGTGCTGCTCCGGTCCCAAAAGATTGCCTGCACCCCTGATCTCTAAATCCCTCATAGCTATTTTAAAACCAGAACCAAATTCGGTAAATTCACGAATTGCATTCAAGCGCTTTTGAGCTACCTGACTGATAATCTTGTCGGGCCGAAAGGTAAAATAAGCATAAGCCACCCGATTAGAACGGCCTACCCTGCCCCTTATTTGGTATAACTGGGCCAAACCCAGGTGATCGGCATCGTCTACAATGAGGGTATTTACATTAGGAATATCCAGGCCGTTTTCAATTATAGTGGTACAAACCAAAACATCATATTCTCCTTCTACAAAGGCCAGCATCACTTCCTCCAGCTCTGTTTCTCGCATTTGGCCGTGGGCCATGGCAATCCGCGCCTCTGGCACCAGTTGGCTTAACTCTTGGGACACCCTTTCTATGCCTGCAATCCTATTATGGATATAATAGACTTGCCCACCCCTGCCCAACTCTTTTCTGATTGCATCCCGAATCAATTCCGACTGCTTTTCCACCACATAGGTTTGCACCGGATAACGATCCTCAGGGGGAGTTTCAATGACGCTCATATCCCTGATTCCAGAAAGTGCCATGTGGAGTGTCCGGGGAATTGGTGTTGCTGTCAAAGTTAAAACATCCACCCTTTGGCTTAAAATTTTTAATTTTTCTTTGTGGGCCACTCCAAAACGCTGCTCCTCGTCAACAACTACCAGACCCAAATCCTTAAACAACACGTCATTGGATAAAAGGCGGTGAGTGCCTATTACCAAATCCACCGACCCGGCTTTTAGACCATGCAACACCTTAGCTTGTTCCTTAGGCGTTCGAAAACGGCTGAGCAAACCGATGTTAATCGGAAATCCCGCCATCCGCTCAGCAAAGGTATTGTAGTGTTGCTGGGCCAGCACTGTTGTCGGCACCAAGACAGCCACCTGTTTGCCATCATTGATTGCCTTAAAGGCCCCTCTTAAGGCCACTTCTGTCTTACCATACCCCACATCTCCACACAAAAGCCTTTCCATCGGCTTGGGTTTTTCCATATCCCTTTTCAGCTCTTTAATGGCCTGCAATTGATCGGGGGTTTCTTGATAGGGAAACAGGGCCTCAAATTCCCTTTGCCAAGGTGTATCCGAGGAAAAAGCATAGCCTACCGCCGTCTCCCTAGCCGCATACAGTTTTAGCAAATCTTCCGCCATATCTTCAACTGCCGCTTTAACCTTGTTTTTCACCCGATTCCATTCTGTCCCGCCCAGTTTATGCAGTCGGGGTGCCTGGCCCTCCGCCCCGATGTATTTTTGAATAAGATCTATTTGATCCGTGGGTATATATAAGCGATCCGCTCCGGAATACTGAATTTGCAGATAATCCTTAAAAACCCCTCCCACTGCCAGCTTTTCAACACCTAAATATTTACCAATACCGTGCTGATTGTGAACAACATAATCACCTTCTTTTAAATCCGTAAAGGTGCGAATATTAACTCCTTTTTGTGAGCCTGGCTTGGTTTTACTAATTTTTCGATGCCCCAGAATTTCCTGCTCGGTAATTACCACCAGCTTTATGTCCGGATAATGAAATCCTTGAACCCAGTCCCCAATTGAAATTACAATTTGTCCGGGGGAAACCATCCCATTTGCTTCGGTTTGCACTAAAACCTCTAACCCGTGATCCCAAAGCATTTCCCTTAGTTGCTCTGCCTGCTCCGAGCCATGAACAAAAATCAAAATAGAATTGCCTTCTTTTTTCCAGCGCGATAGATCCTCCTTTAGCATTCCCAGCTTCCCAAAGAAGGGATGCATTGTTTTAGTCTGGATGCTAATGGTCTCTTTTAACTCTAAAAGAGAACTTTTTTGGGGTAGGGAACTAAAGGCCTGGACGGAGCATTCCCCTAAAAGACTCTTAATTGCTTCTGTTTCTAAATATAATTTAGCTTGACCGGGGAGAACCAATCCTTTTTCCAACAAGTCTACAAAGGCTTCCCCTCTTTCCTGTTCATAATGAAGCCATTTTTCCAAAAGTCGCTGGGGCTCATCCAGTAAAACAACGGGCTTAAAACCAAAGTAATCCAAAATACTTTCCTGTTCGGCAAAAAAATAGGGCTGCAATCTTTCGGTTTCGTCAAAACCGGTTTTCAACTCGAGGTTAGAGATTATCCTTTCCATCCCCTGGTTTAATTGCCTTATTGCCTCGGGGTTTTTTAATTTTTCAAGGTTCCGAACGGCCCTGGCCCAATCATCTTTAATTTTATCCACACCCGAGGAATAATTTTGGGGGGGCAAAAGCATTTCCCTGGCCGGAGCAATCACAACCTTTTGCAGCATCTCCAGAGTCCTTTGATGATCCTGATGAAAGTAACGCAAGGAATCAATTTCATCATCAAAAAAATCAACCCTCAAAGGTCTTTCCAAATTGGGCGGAAACACATCCACCAAACTGCCCCTGACCGCAAACTGGCCCTGGGATTCTACCAAATCCTCCCGCTCATACCTGAGTTCCACCAAACGTTGAACAAGCAAATCCCTGTTCAATTGCATGCCCACTCCCAATTCTAAAAGGGAAGCCGCAAAAACTGTTTTTGGAATTAGCTTTTGACAAAAAGCTTCCGGGGTAGTTACCACAAATAGAGGTTTTTCCAATACCAGCGTTGTTAAAGCCTGAATTCTTTGACTGCTTCCCTCCCTACTGCGGGCATAAACCTGGTAAGGCAAAAAATCCTGTCCGGGAAAATAAAGAACCTCTTCTTTTGAATAAAAAGTCCTTAGATTTCTAACGGCACTGCTAGCGCTGATTTCATCCGGCACTAAAATAAGGTATTGGTCCCGTCTTGTCTTTGCTAAAGAGCCCCACCAAAAAATCTTTGTCCCTGTTGCCAAGCCAAAGATCCCTAGCTTCATGGAGTTTAAAGTGGTGCCTGTAACCCTTGATCTAACAAATTCTTTATTTTCTTCTAATAAATTCAGTAATGATGCTAATTTCATTTTACCCTCCGCAATCCTTCAAACTAATACCGCAAACCACCAGGTCCTACATCCTTTCAGCTAAATGCAGCGCTAGGTTTAAGCCCGAGTGTATTAAAATTGCCAACAAGACACCCAGCAAAATATTGCCCGAAAACTGAAAAACCCAATCAGTTATAAAGCCCAAAAAAAGGTGAGTAAAGAATCCAATTAAACCGGGTAGCCATTGCCCCCTACCCGGTTGGAATAAATCCCAAAAAAATTCAACTAAGCCAAACACCCCGTGGGTGCCTACTAAATTTGCACCCATTATCCGACTAAGACCAGTTTTCAAGGATTCCTCCACTGACGGAATCAATCCCCATACTGCCTTTGCTCCCCACTTACGGTCGAGCAAAGGATTTATCAGCAATGCCAACAGGGCCGCCAGCCCACCGGCAAAGATAACAATAAGGCTACACTCCTTTTAAAACCGAAAGCGTAAAGCTAAAGACTAAAAATCAAAAACCGGGGGATTTAGGGCCTTATTTGCGATTTCGGAAGGTCTATTGTCTGGCTTTTTTAGTTATTGTATTTATTCATTACCTTTTCCAAGCTGTTCTGGATAAGTTCCAGGACGGCTTCAGCTGCTGAAGGCAATACCTTCTGCATGACCTGCCAATCTTCATCGGAAAAGATGCTTAAAACATGATCTGCGGATTCCCAACCCTCGGGGGGACGACCTATGCCAATTTTAACCCTGGTCAGCTTTTCAGTCCCCAACGCCTGTATAATAGATGCCATACCTTTCTGCCCCCCGGCACTGCCCTGATTTCTGATTCTAATTCTGCCCACTTCTAAATCCATATCATCATAAATTATGATTATTTCTTCGGGGTTTAGCTTATACCAATTTTTAAGGGACAAAACAGCATTGCCGCTTAAATTCATATAGGTTAGTGGCTTTGCCACCAAGAGCTTTCCCCCTTTGAAGGAAGTTTCCCCCAGCAAAGCATGATGCCTGCTCTTTTTAAAATGGATGCCCAATTGATCCCCAATCAGATCCGCCACCATAAATCCCACATTATGTCTTGAAGTTTCATAGCGAACCCCCGGATTACCGAGACCTACTACTAATTTCATGTTCCTCCCCCAAGTTTTAACTTACTTTATAGGATATTATTCTGCTTACAATTCCTATCTCCTTTAAAAAAAATAATCAAAAATTTTAGCGGCCCCAAAACCGACCAGGCCAAAGACCAACCAAAACCAGCCCCCAACAAAAGCCAATCGGGCCTCGGTCTCTCTTTCTGCTTTCACCAAAATAGAGCTGAGGCCCAAGATAAGCCATAAACCTATTAAAATAGTCAGCAATAACCACCAAAAATTTAATATACTGGCCAAGTAATGGCCCAAATCATTTAAATGAGTATTATTCACCCAATCACCCTATCTTAGCACACCTGTTCTGCTGATGGTCAGATTTACCTCAAGATCAATTTCCGCGGCGGGATAATACTGATCATGCCAATCATTTTTTATGTCCTTCCATACCTGGGGATAATGGCGCTCAACACTTCTGCCAAAATCAAAGATATCCAACTGCCATTCTTGCTGGGTTTTTTTAATTAATGCTTCCATATCCTTTTTAAGAATCTCCGCCAGTTCAATTGCAATTTCTTTTAAAAGATCATCCTGCCAAGCACTTTCAAAGCTTTGCCTTTCCAAGAGCTCACCCTTAGTCATTACCTTAATTTCAAATTTTAACCTGTCATCTTCAATTACCGGTCTGATTGTAGTTTTGTTTCTAGATGCCGAGTAGCCATTAATTAATTTTGCCGACTTTGAATCGGGCAGGGTGGCTATAATCGGGGAGACCTCTACTTCATTGATAACCCACCTATAGATAATAGTTTCTTCTTCCCCCAACCAAAATTTAAGACGATCCCCATAAAAAACCCCTGCTCCCGCCAGCTTTGAATCCTGTTCTCCTACGGTAACACGAGGCACGACAAAGACTGCTTTTTCTCTCATCCCTCTTAATACCTGGCCCAAACGCATTTCAGGGGCTATGCGATGGGCCCAATCATTGTTGCGCATCAGTTCGGCTAAATAGATGGCAGGTGCAGCATCCTGCTTGGTGTAAACAGTTAGCACCTCCGCCACATCATCCTGGGTAACGAATACCGGCACATGCTTCCGTACATTGGGATCCCTAACCAAGCGGTCAAGAACGGAGAAAATACCTGCCCGAGAGAGCTTTTCTCCTAAAATTAGAACCTGGAGCTGCTCTACATCTGCCTTACGGCTTGCCCTGGTAGCAGCCAGACCCCTGAAAATTAAATTCGACATAGGTGCCGAAGTTGTCAAATTATAAAAGCCGGGTCCCTCTCCGCCCTTTTCATCCCCGCTTAAACCCGCCGGAATAGCAAACTGATAGGTAATTCTAACCCCCCGATTACTATGTTCCTCCTGTAGCTGTCCCTCTAGGCCAACGGAATCCGCCACCTCCTCCAAAGGAATTTCATCTATACCCAGCCCTAAAACCAACCCCCTTTCTTCAATCTCCCAGAGGTCCCAGCAACCTGTGCTGTTTAAAGCAAGAAACAAGATGGCTAATAAAGCAGCGAGCTTTTTAATTAGGGATACCCCCTTTTCTTTTTTTTCGCCAGGCCAACAGTAGCAACAACACAACCGCTAAACTAAAAAAAAGACTAATATAACCGATAACAACTCCTATTAATTCTGTGGTTTTAAAGCCCTTAGGCAGCCTAGCAAGCAAAAAAATCAAAGGGAGTGCCAAAAAAACCAAGCCTTCGTTATCACGGAAGCCCAGCGCTTGTGTACCTATCAAAACGGGGATATAGTAAGTAAAGGCAACCGTCACAAAAACTGTCAAAATCCAAAAGGTAAGCAAAAATAAATCGAGTTTCTCCAATAGTACGTTTGCAATTTCTATTTCCCTCACAAAGTCAATTACAGGGAACAATAGATATTTCATTTCCACAGGCCCAAAATGAGATAGGGTTAGGATAAAAGACCAGAGAAAAAAGAGTAACAAAAATCCGACACCTATACCAACCGCCTTGTATCCTTTCTTTGGTTTGTCAAGAAACTGCATCAAGTACATAATTATTCCCCAACCTACAAATACAGCTATAGCCGGTGGCAAACCCTTCAACACCGGCAAAAATCCATTTGCCATTACAGGCAGTATTTCTCCAAAATCCATCCTGCCCTTTATAACAATGCCCAAAAGCAAAAAGGGAATCAAGGTAAAGGGGAAAAAAACTTGTGTAACTCTTACCAAAGGGTCAATTCCATTGACTATTAGGTAGGCTACCGAAATAAGAAAAGTGATCATAATTACCTCGGTCGGTGTCCGGGGCAGCAGATAAATCCTGATCATATCGGTAAAAATTCTAAGGGACCAAGCACACATCACCAAATAAAACACACAGTGTAAGGTGATGAATAATTTTGCGGGCCATTTGCCCATTAATTTCGGCAGCCAATTAATGGGGGATTGCCGGGGAAACATACCTCCCAAAAAGGCCAGCGACATGGCTGCCACTAACAGCCAGCCGCCGCCCAGTAATAGGGAAAGCCAGCCGTCTCTGCCGGCAGCCGCCACTACCATCCCGGGCATGGCAAAGCCATCTATCCCCAGAATGGCGGAAATTAGTACTATAGTCAATTGGGTGGGAGTAATTCGGTCCCTAGGTTGCTCCACCGCTAATGTTCCTCCTTTGGCGGCCCTTGCCTGATGCTGTCTTGAGGTTTAGTAATCACCGGCCTGGTTATCATTTTGCGCCAAGAAACGCGTATCAGTAAATCCTTCCAATCTCTTACCTGGTAGGGAACAAAAGGTGCCAAATAGTTTACTCCGAAGGTTTTCATAGTTACCATGTGAATATTAATTAAAATAAAAACCAGCACAACTCCATAAAGACCCAGGGTCGCACCAAGGAAAATTACCGGAAAACGTAGAATGCGAAAACCAATCCCCAAATTGTAGGAAGGAATGGCAAAGGAGGCAATAGCAGTAATTGCGACAACAATGACCATAACGGGGCTAGCAAGATTTGCCTTTACCGCTGCATCCCCGATAATCAGACCGCCGACGATTCCTATGGTTTGTCCGATGGAACGGGGCAGTCTAGCACCGGCCTCCCGTAAGAATTCAAAGGATATTTCCATTAGCAAGGACTCTACCACCACAGGAAAAGGAACCCCCTCCCGAGCAGCCGCAATTGCCAGACTCAATTTAATCGGTATTAGGCCAGGGTGAAAAGAAACAGCGGCTACAAAAAGCCCCGGAACAAAAACGGCAATATAGGAAGCTACAAAGCGAATTAGCCTGGTTAAAGAACCGATAATCCAGCGCTCATAATAATCCTCAGGACTTTGGAAGAACTGGGCAAAGGTGGCGGGTACGATTAAAGCAAAGGGAGTTGTATCCACCAAAATTACCACCCTACCTTCCAAAATGGCGGCGGCGGCTTTATCGGCTCTTTCTGTATACTGGATTTGGGGAAAGGGTGAAAGAGAACTGTCCTCAATTAATTGTTCTATGTAGCCGCTTTCTAAAATTGCGTCAATATTTATTTTATCCAGCCTAGTTTTGAGTTCCTCTAAGACAGCCTTATTGACAATGTCTTTAATGTAGCAAATACCTATCGCCGTTTTGCTTCTGGTCCCTATTTTTTGACTCTCAATTCTAAAACCAGGATCCTTGATACGTCTCCTTAATAGGCTGGTGTTAACCCTGAGCGTTTCGGACAAACCTTCCCGAGGGCCCCTGACTAATACCTCCGTGTCAGGCTCCTCCAGACCGCGGGTTGGCCAACCCGGCGCACTGATGATTAAAGCTTCATCGGTATCTTCTACAAGCAACACTATACCACCCGACAAAGCAGCCCCGAGAAGCTCATCAAAACTTTTTTCCTTTTTAATTTCACCACTTTGGATAGCCCTTTTTGAAAGCCTTGCCAAAATGGCATCCACCAATAGCTTTTTGCCGGTCTTAGCTTCCAGGATGGGCAAATCCATTTCCAAGGGACGTAAAATATCCTGGGTAACGATTTGCCGATCAACCAAACCGTCTGTATAAACTAAATAAGCCGTGAGTTCATCCAAACCTATTAAAAATTCATGAAAAATAATATCAGGACTATCGCCAAGCTGACTCTTTAAAAATGTTATATTAAATTCCAAATCCGGCCTTAGAAGTTGATCCCCCTCTTGCCTGCCGGTTAACACGCCTTCCCGGGTTTTTCTTACCGCCTTTTTGTCCGGTCTTTTTGGTTTTTTCACCTTGTCTCACCTTTAGTCCGTTATTCCACAACCTTCAGTTTATCCAAGTTTCAAAAAAGATATGCCGAGAGAAAAAAGAACAAAACCCGAAACTTTTAAGTTTCGGGTTTTGTATTATAAAGGAGGGGGATTAAAAACCATTTTAGAGATATCGTTTAACCCTACATCATATTAA
>JBBAFB010000066.1:0-11686 GCA_041655595.1 Bacillota bacterium | reverse complement strand
AACTACTCCGAGTCGGGTGGAAAGGGCAATCAGACATGCTATCGAATTAGCCTGGGATCGGGGTAATGTAGATATGATGAACCGCTTTTTCGGTTACACTATCAATGTTGAAAGGGGAAAACCCACTAACTCCGAATTTATTGCTATGATTGCCGATAAATTGCGCATTCAGACAAAAACAAGTTAAAGCATTTGTAAACTCAAAAATTGTAAGCCCGTGTCGGTATTGATACGGGCTTTTGTATGCTTTGGTGTTTTATATACATAATATAAATAAGAGATTACTTAATTAGGTGAAAACATGTCAATAAGAGGTAGATGCCGAAAGGATTGTAAAACCAAAAACTTGGCAAAAAGGATACTGCCCGGAGAAATAGCTTTAATTAATCACCCGGATTTAGACATATTGGCTGCGGAAGCATTAATAAAAAAAAGAATTAAAGCACTGATAAATATTTCACCTTCCTTATCCGGAAAATATCCCGCGCTGGGAACTAAAAAACTCCTAGATGCGGGTATACCGGTGATTGATCACGTAGAACCCGCTTTAATGGAGTATATCAAAGAAGGCTCCGTAATTGAAATTAGTGGTTCTCAATTAATTCATGCCGGCAAGGTATTTAGGGGAAATAGACTCGAAAAAAGTAAACTAACACAAGAGTTATCCGAATTAGAAAAGGCATTGAAATCAAACCTTGAGGATTTTACCACCAATACCTTAAAGTTTGCCGCAGAAGAAATGAAAGATATTTTTGCTTCCCTCCCCATTCCTAAGCTAAATTGCTCCATAAAGGGTAGACATGTGCTGGTTGTAGTACGCGGAAGGGATTATGAAGAAGATTTATTTGCTATTAGACCGTACATTAAAGAAGTTAAACCTGTTTTAATAGGGGTGGACGGTGGGGCAGATGCATTGGTTGAGTTCGGTTTTAAGCCGGATATTATTGTTGGAGATATGGACAGTGTGTCGGATCAGACACTAAAAAGTGGTTCACAATTAATAATTCATAGTTACTTAAACGGTACCGCACCGGGCGAGGTGAGAATTAGAAATCTTAATTTAGCCTACAATATTTTACCAGCTGTTGGTACAAGTGAAGATTTGGCATTATTAATAGCATATCAGGAAGGAGCGGATTTAATTGTCGCCTTGGGGACCCTTTCCAGTTTGATGGATTTTCTTGATAAGGGCAGGGATGGAATGGCGAGTACGTTTTTGGTAAGGTTGAAGGTCGGTTCCGTTCTGGTAGATGCCAAGGGTATAAATAAATTATATCCATGCAAAGTAAAGAAAAGGGGTTTTGCTCAACTGATTATCGCTGCAGTCTTGCCATTAATTATAATTTTTATATCAAATGAAACTTTTTTTCAAACTATTAGGTTGTTTTGGTTTCGTCTTGTTCTGATGTTTGGTTTTTAGAGGTGATTCTAATTTTTGTTCAAGTATCAGTTGTTATTCCCGCTTATAACGAAGAGCTTGATATTGCAAAGACTATTAATGCGGTTAAAAATTTTCCTGAGGTTGGAGAAATAATTGTTATTGATGACGGCTCAGTTGATGGTACAAAAAAAGAGGCCGCCGCTGTAGACGCTTATGTTTATAGTAATCCTTACAACCTGGGAAAGGGGGCTTCATTAAATATTGGATCTATCAAGGCAAAAGGGGATGTGATTGTGTTTTTAGATGGTGATTTGGGCGATGGGGCTTGGGAGGCAGTCAAACTGTGGAGGGCTGTTTTACAAGGCGAAGCAGACTGTGCCATAGCAAAATTTCCAAAATCAACTGGAGGCGGCTTTGGGTTAACAAAGGCATTAGCCAAATGGGGTGTAAATTATTTCGGGGGAAAAAAACTGGAGACGGCTTTATCGGGGCAAAGGGCGTTTAGTAGGGCAGCCCTAGAAACAATTCTTCCGCTGGGCGAAGGCTTTGGAGTTGAGGTAAAGGCCAGTATAGATTTATTAAAAAAGGGTTTAAAAATAAAAGAAATTGACGTTTCCATGACACACCGCCGGACCGACAGAAATTTAAAAGGCTTTTTACATAGAGGTAAGCAATTTGGTCAAATCCTAAAATTGTTGGCTTCCGAAGCTTTGAGATGAAAGGGTTGCTATTTTTTACGATTTCATTTTTCAGTACCCGGGCAATTTTCCCTTTGGGTTATTTGGGTTTAAAAAAACTAAACATTAATCGCAAGAATTTCAAGGGTAAATCCCTCCCTATTCCCGGTGGTTTAATACCGATTAGTGTTTACTTACTGCTGCTGTTATTAACAAGGCTTTTGACTAAAGATGTTTCCCTTTTATTGATACTAATATTTTCTTCCCTAACAATATTGGGATTATTGGATGATATTTTTGGGGAAGGTAATGAAAAAGGCTTCAAAGGCCATTTCAAAACACTATTAAAGGGCAAAATCACAACAGGAGTAATGAAAGCAATGGGCATTTCCCTGCTTGCTTTAGTCGGTATCCAGAATCTGGGTAGAGGCAAAATATCATTATTGGGCCTATTTTTGGATATCGGTTTAATCGCTTTAACATCAAACTTCATTAACCTTTTGGATTTAAGACCCGGTAGGTCTATAAAAGCATTCCTAATACTCGGTATTGCAATTAATCTAGTGATTCAACAAACAGAAATTCTGTGGTTTTATATCCTAACCGGCGCATTCTTGGCATATTTACCTTGGGACTTAGGGGAGAAAACTATGCTGGGAGATACAGGAGCAAATGTCCTAGGTTTTTCACTGGGATTACTTATGGCAATTTATTTAACATTACCACTAAAAATAGTAATTATTTTTTTCTTGTTTATTTTACATTCATATGCCGAGTCCATTTCTTTTTCAAAGATTATAGCAGAAAATAGCTATTTAAGATACCTCGATCTACTGGGCAGATCCAGGTAGGGAGTGAAATTTTGCTTAATTATCAAAAAGGAAAAATAGTTGAAATTAAAAGAGCAACAAGTGGAATGTTCGAGATAGTGGCTGAAATCCAAGGTGAAAGGCGAAATGCCATCAGCTTAAAAAATTTAAATCCGATCCCTGAACCGGGGGATGAAATTATTCTAAATACAACTGCTCAAGACCTCAAACTGGGGAGCGGTGGTTTTGATTTTATTCTTTTTAATGAAAAAAGCGGAATTTTGCCAGACTCCCCAAAAGAAGGGCATATCATGAAATTACGTTATACTCCGATGCAATTTTCTGTTTTGAGTTGCGAAGAAGAAAACAGTCCACATAGGGCGGCCGTCGAAAAACAATTGTATCTTGATGGTATCCCTGTGGTAATAGGGCTTTTGCATAGCCACTTGGTACCAGCTGTGCTGGCCTTAAATTTTTGTAGTCAAGGTAGCTTGAGAATAGTGTATTTAATGACTGATGGAGGCGCTTTGCCAATAGCCATTAGCAAACAAGTTGAAGAGCTAAAAAAAAGAAACTTGTTGGCAGGAACTGTCACTATTGGTCATTCTTTTGGGGGCAGCTTGGAATGCATTAATATTTACTCCGGCTTATTGGCAAGTAGGGCAATCTTCAAAGCTGATGTTATCGTTGCGGTGATGGGCCCTGGCATAACAGGAACAAACAGCAAGTATGGTTTTTCAGGTATTGAACAAGGTGAAATAGCAAATGCGGTGTATTCACTGCGAGGAAAACCTTTTATTATACCAAGGGTGAGTTTTGCGGACCCTAGAAAAAGGCATCAAGGTTTAAGTCATCATACTTTGACAATTTTAAGCAATGTTGCTCTATGTGAGGCAATAGTAGGGTTGCCCTATTTGGAAAAGGATAAGGAGCTGATAATAGAAAAACAACTAAAAATTAATAATCTAGATCAAAAGCATCTTTTTTTAAAAACGGATGCTTCATCATTGGAAAAAGAATTATCAAGGTTGGAGATGGATGTTTTTACCATGGGACGCAGCTTCCGTGAGGACAGGGAATTTTTCGAAGCGGCTTGGTCTACCGCAGCTATTGCAGCCGAATTACACAAGGAAATCAATTAAGCTGTTGATGAATTAACTTCTCAACTGTCCAGTCGCTCGGATAATTGTTGATCCATTTTTTAAATTCTCGAACAGCACCTACAAAATAGATTGACTTGTGAACACAATAAATTTTGATGGCAAACACCTCAACTTAATTTTTTTATTACAGAAATTGCTAGGTAATCCTTATGCAAAGAAAGCCAAAATATGCGGTGGTGTTAGGATTTGGGTGGTCAATTAATGGTAAATTATACTGCGGATGCCTCGGGTGCATGGCAAGCCGGAAAACAGGGTCATGTAGTTGTAATAGTTGATATTATAGATATGTCTACTACGCTGGAAGTGGCTTTGGAGGCCGGTGCCTTAGCCGTGTTTGGCGCTAGCCCTGATTATGTGAAGGTACCTCATTTAGTAAATCCTCGTCAAATGGGCCGGGTGGTAGGCAGGATAGCCGGAAAATTAAACACATCAATAGTAATTATTAATGAGCCGCGTTGGGGAAATAATACAGCAAGACTCAGCAATTGCCAAAACTTGCTGCAGGGTCTGCAAAGTATGGGTATTTATAGGTGGGAATCAATACCCAACCTTGGCTCTGAGGTGGGAGAACTGATAAATTTTCAAAACAAGATAGCGGTTGCCGTAACTCATTCCGGGGGGGTCGCATTTGATGCAGCTTTTCAGGCAGGCGGTAAAGTTATTACCGCAACCATTGCACGTACAAAACTGCAAAAGGGTAGCAGACCGGCAGAAATAGGGGTAAAAAGGGCTTTGCTCCTAGCAAAAAAATTAAGAAAAAATATTACCTTCGTTGCTGCAAGCGGCCAATCACTGGAGGATATTTTAGCGGCTCAATATTTAGCTGAACTAGCCTTGATTAAAAGAAAATAGAAAATAATATCTAAAGTTTAAACCCCTAAAGAAGGTTATATAATTTTAAAATTTCCATAAATATAAAGTACCATTGTTTAGGGGGAAATTATATGTTTTTGAGGCTTCAATCCTTTTGTAAACAACATCTAAGGGACAACCTTTTACTATATATTTTAATTGTAATTACTTTGATTATCGGTATTACGGTGGGATCATTGGCGGTCAAATTATTGACTGTGGAGGAGACTGTAGAGCTTACCCAATATTTATCGGCCTACTTAGGTGGGATGGAAAGAGTTGAAATAAACTATTTAATTATTTTAAAAGAATCTTTGTTTAACAATCTAAAAACCTTGGTTTTCATTTGGTTTTTAGGTTTAACGGTGCTGGGTTTGCCATTAATATTTGTCCTGCTTTTATCTAAGGGCTTTATTTTGGGCTTTACCGCGGGTTTTTTAATTCAGGAACAAGGTTGGCAGGGTATGGTTTTAAATATACTCACTTTGGCTTTACCTAATTTTTTAATTTTGCCTGCTTTAATTTTTGCTTCTGTCCTAGGGGTTACATTTTCCATTTGGCTGGTAAAAGGACGCCGCCAATTTAACAATTTGGGCTTCGGACAACAGTTATTAGCCTATAGCACGGCAATTTTGTTGTCGTCTTTGTTTATAATTGCCGGCGGTGTTCTTGAGGCTTATGGCTCCTCTTATCTGATTAAGCTGGCGTTTACCTTTTTTAATGCATAGAGGCTTCAAATTATTATAGCCAGGAACAGGAAATTACCCCCCTCTGTAGAATTTAAACAGTACAAGCTATTTTGGGGTGAGTGTATGTTAGAACATTATATTGATGGTTTTGTAAAATATTTAGCTGTTGAACGTGGTCTGGCGGATAACACCGTTGAGGCTTATCATTCGGATTTACAACAGTGGCGAACTTTTTTAACAGAAAGCAAGCTGGAAGGTGATCCAAACGAAGAAACAATAATTTTTTATTTGAATGATTTGCAAAAAGAAGGAAAAGCGGTTACTACAATTTCTAGACATCTAGCAGCTATAAAGGCCTTTTATCGTTTTTTGGCTCGGGAAGGGCTTGTGGACAAAGACCCCACCTCTAAACTTGAAACACCTAAAAATATAACAAAATTACCGCGGGTTTTGATGGAAAAGGAAGTGGACAGACTCTTAGAGCAGCCTTCAGTAAGTACTGGTGCAGGTCTGAGAGATAAAGCTATGTTGGAGCTTTTATATGCCACCGGTATGCGTGTATCTGAATTGGTTTCACTGGATATGGATAAAATTAATTTAGACGCGAGCTTTTTACTGTGTATGGGAAAGGGGTCAAAGGAAAGGATCATTCCTTTCGGATCAGTAGCAAATAACTATTTGAGACAATATTTAGATTGGGGCAGAAGGGAATTGATCGGTAAAAAAAGTTGCAATGCGGTGTTTTTGAACCACCTGGGTACACGTTTAACCAGGCAAGGTTTTTGGAAAATTCTTAAAAAATACGTCAAGAAGGCCGACATCAAAAAAAATGTAACTCCCCACACTTTAAGACATTCTTTTGCCACTCATTTGCTTGAACATGGGGCTGATTTAAGGTCGGTTCAAGAAATGCTCGGGCATTCTGACATTTCCACTACCCAGATATATACCCACGTTACACAAAAAAGGTTAAAACAGGTCTATGATAACACCCATCCCAGAGCAAGGTAAAATTTTAATAGGAAGTTGGCAGATTTAATTAATAGGAGGGGTTTTATTGGCTTTAACGATGGCAGCTAAAATTAAAGAAACAGCCGGTTTTTTGAAAAGCAAGTTGAGTGCGCCGGAAGTAGGAATGATTTTGGGTACCGGTCTTGGGAGTTTTGTAAATAAAATTCATAGGGAAATTGAAATTCCTTATCGGTCAATTCCCCATTTCTTGTATTCCACGGTCTTGGGCCATACCGGTAGCTTAGTTAGTGGGGAAATAGCGGGAAAAAATGTTTTAGTAATGAATGGGCGCTTCCATTACTATGAAGGTTATGAACTTCCTGAAATTACTTTTCCCGTTAGGGTAATGGCTGAATTGGGAATTAAAAAGTTAATTGTAACTAACGCCGCCGGTGCATTAAATCCTGAATTTTCTCCTGGGGATTTAATGGTAATTAGAGATCACCTTAATTTTAGCGGTATTAACCCCTTAAGAGGTCCGAACCTTGAGTTGCAAGGGGAGCGATTTCCTGATCTTTCAGAAGCTTATAATCTTGAAATGATAAAAATAGCCCAGGAAGTAGCCTTGAAACTTGAAATTAAGCTTCAAACAGGTGTTTATGCCTGGATGACGGGACCAAGCTACGAAACTCCGGCCGAAATTAAAGCCCTGTCCGTCCTGGGTGTTGATGCGGTTGGAATGTCAACGGTTCCTGAAGTAATTGTAGCAAATCATTGCGGTTTAAAAACTCTGGGTGTTTCATATCTTACTAATGTTGCAGCAGGTTTAGAATCCGGTAGGTTAAATCACAATATTGTTTTAAACAGGGCAAAAGAGAGCAGCCGGGTTTTTCACAGCTTCATGGTTGGAATTATGGAAGCGATATAGGGGGAATTAAAAATGCAAGTTGCCGAATTAATCATAAAAAAAAGAAACGGGCAAAAACTTAGTGAAGCCGAAATAGTTTATTTGGTGGATTCCTATGTCTTAGGGCAAGTAACGGATTACCAAATGGCGGCCTGGTTGATGGCGGTATATTTTCAAGGCCTTGATGCTGTTGAAACCTTTGCACTAACTAAAGCGATGATTGAATCCGGCGAGACTATTAGTTTTTCTTTCTTAAAAAGTCCTGTAGCAGATAAACATAGCACCGGCGGTGTTGGTGATACTACTACCTTGGTTTTAGCCCCGCTGGTCTCTGCAGCCGGGGTACCCGTGGCTAAAGTGTCGGGAAGGGGTTTGGGTTTTACCGGGGGCACTATTGATAAGTTGGAATCCATACCTGGCTTTTGTGCCGAACTATCTAATGAGGAGTTTGTCGCTCAAATCAATCAAATAGGCCTTGCCATTACGGCACAAACAGCAAATTTAGTCCCGGCCGATAAAAAAATTTATGGATTGAGAGATGTCACAGGCACAGTAGAAAGTCTTCCCTTAATAGCGGCCAGTATTATGAGTAAAAAAATCGCTGCGGGTGCAAATATAATCTTATTGGATGTAAAGGTTGGTAAAGGCGCTTTTATGGAGACATTGAATAAGGCTACTGAGTTGGCGCAGATGATGGTTGAGCTAGGTAAAAAATTCGGGGTAGCAACTACCGCAATAATTTCCAGCATGGAGGAGCCTTTGGGTTATGCAATCGGTAATTCACTTGAGGTTCAAGAAGCAATAGACACTTTAAAAGGGGAAGGGCCTGGGGATTTAACAGAGTTATGTTTGCAATTGGGGGCTGAAATACTGTTTTTAGCAAAAAAGGTTCAGGGGGTAACCGAGGGACAACAACTTCTACAAAATATTTTAAAATCCGGTAAAGGATTAGAAAAGTTTGCACAATTAATCAAACATCAAAAAGGAAATCCAAGGGTTGTTAACGAGCCAAGCTTGCTTCCATCAGCAGCTATAGTGTTGCCCTTACTCTCACCAAGATCAGGCTATATTAATGAAGTAGACAGCCGAGGATTGGGTAATGCGGCAGCTTATTTGGGGGCAGGAAGAAGTAATATGGAAAGTGCTATTGATCTGTCTGTCGGCATAAAACTTACGGGAAAAGTGGGGGACTATATTGAAAAAAATGATGTTTTAGGCTACATTTACGCCTCAGATCCTCGGGTGGGAGAAACGGCGAAATATAAGGTGCTCGAATGCATAAAAATTAGTATGATAAAAGTTGAGAAACCTACACTAATTTTAGACAGAATTACTTCGAATTAAGGGAATTATAGTTCCTAGAGTGGGCATAATAAGGCAAGCAGTTCTAAGGAGGTAGTTACAATGTTAAAGCGTTTGGTCATAATGGTTATGTTTGTTTTTTTGTTTATGGGGTTTTTGACCTCCACGCTACATGCCGAGCCTACATTAACCCTCGAAGCTGAAGGAGCAGTTTTGATAGATCCTTCCACCGGCCGTGTTTTGTTTGAGCAAGATGCAGATAAAAAATGGTTCCCGGCAAGCATGACTAAGATCATGACAATGGGCCTTGTTTTAGAAGCATTGGAAGCCGGTCAAGTCAGTTTGGGGGACCAGGTTTTAACCAGTGAAAATGCGGCGGGTTATGGAGGTACACAAGTATATTTAGAACCGGGTGAGATTTTTACATTAGAAGAAATGTTAATTGCTATTGCTGTCGGTTCCGCCAATGATGCTAGCGTTGCCGTGGCTGAGTTTTTTTCTGGAACGGAAGAGGCCTTTGCAAAATTGATGACTGCAAAGGCAAAAGAATTGGGAGCAACAAACACAAATTTTATAAATTCACATGGACTACATCATGATGATCATTATACCACTCCCAAAGATATGGCTCTTATCTCAAGATGGGCAATGTCCTTTCCTAAAATGCAGGAATTGACCAGTATTAAGAGTTATACCTTTCGTGAAGAACCAAAATTATTAATCTTGTATAACACAAATAAACTACTTTGGTGGTATCCCGGCACAACCGGTCTGAAAACAGGTACAACTTCGGCCGCAAAAAGAAATTTAACGGCTACGGCGGAGAGAAACGGAGTTAAACTTTTGAGTTCCGTAATGGGTGTGGGCAAGCAAAACGGCCATTTTGGCGAAACCATGAAACTGCTGAATTGGGGTTTTGCAAATTTTAAGTTTGAAAAATTTTTTTCCAAGGGGGATATTGTTACCGAGATAAAAGTCAGCAAAGGAGTAAAGGATACCGCAACTTTATCGGTGGATCAGCAGGTAGGTGTTTTGTTAGAGAAGCAAGAAAAGGCGGAGTTGGAAACCAAATTTGATTTGCCGCAATACTTACCGGCACCTGTGGTAAAAGGGCAAACAGTGGGTTTTATTACCGTGTTGAAAGATAAAGTTGAAGTGGCGAAGGTACCAGTTTTAACGGCAGAGGATATCCCAAAAAATAGTTTTTGGCAATTATTTAGCAAGGTGCTAATAAAATCACTAAGTTTGTGAAACAACCCAATGTCACGGGTTGTTTTTATTTAGATTATTTCCATTTTATAGCAGGAATTTAAATACATCTGGCGAAATCAGATAAAGGGAAGTAAGGAGGGATAAAATTGCTAATAGATACCTTTGCAAAGGGTGACAACTTGGTAGTTAAGGTAAGAGGTGAATTGGATTTGTTAACTGCTGAAACCTTTCGAAACATTGTAGAAAAGGATTTGCTCAAAAACAAATCCTTAAATTTAATTTTAGATTTGGACAAGGTTACATTTATAGATAGTTCCGGTCTGGGAGTCATTCTGGGCCGTTACCGCAGAATTCGTGAACAAGGCGGCAAAATGGCAATTACAGGAGCAAAACCCCATGTTTTAAGAATCCTTGAACTTGCAGGAATAATCAAGATAGTCAATTTATATGAAAACACTGAAGAAGCCCTGGAAGGGGTTCGATAGGGGGTAAAATTATGCAGACTTTAAATATAATCAAGTTAAATATTCTCAGTAAACCGGAAAATGTGGCTGTCGCCCGAGTTGCCGTGGCTGCCTTTGTGGCACAAATTGATTTAACCGTCGAGGAGTTGGAAGATATTAAAGTAGCTGTATCCGAGGCTATTTCCAACTCTATTATTCATGGTTACGAAAACAAAGATGATCAATGGGTAGAAATCATTGCGAGAAGGTTTAGCCAAGCTTTCGAAATTACAATTTCTGATCAAGGAAAAGGCATTGAAGATATTAAAAAGGCTATGGAACCTGCTTTTTCTTCCGATCCTTCACGAATGGGTTTAGGTTTTGTCTTTATGCAATCTTTCATGGACGAGGTTGATGTGGTGTCGGAACCGGGTATGGGAACGGCTGTAAAATTGGTTAAAAAGCTTGCGGTGGTACAGGGTACCCCTAATTAGGGGGGATATAGGATGGTTAACCGATTGACGGAAATGAATCTGCCTCGCTTTCCGTTATTAAAAGATTCGGAAACAAAGGAGCTGCTTTCCAAAGTTAAACAGGGAGACGAAGCTGCGAGGGAGAGGTTAATCAACTGCAACCTTCGCTTAGTTTTTAATTTAATTCAACGTTTCGATAACCGAGGTTATGAGCTGGAGGATTTGTTTCAAATTGGGACTATAGGCTTAATCAAGGCTATAGATAAATTCGATTTGCAATACGAGGTAAAATTTTCGACCTATGCGGTACCTATGATAATCGGGGAAATAAAGAGGTTTCTACGAGATGACAGTCCGATTAAAGTTAGTCGTTCTTTGAAAGAATTGGCGTATCAAGTACATAGAACTAGGGAGTTACTAACAATGCAACTGGGGAGAGAGCCTACAATCACAGAGATAGCTAAGGAGTTGAATTCTTCGGAAGAACGGGTAGTGACCGCATTAGAATCTATGCAACAGCCTTGTTCAATTTATGATACTTTGTACCAGGATGAGGGCGATCCGATTTTTTTATTAGAACAGTTGAAAGACGAAAAGGACACAAAATCCCTTGTTGATAAGTTAGTTTTAAAGGAAATCATGGGTAAATTACCGGAGAGACACCGTAAAGTAATTTTGTTGAGATTTTTTTACGATAAAACCCAAAATGAAGTGGCGCAAATTGTGGGTTTATCACAGGTTCAAGTATCCAGAATAGAAAGGCAGGCCCTGAAGATTATGAGGGAGCACTTTAATCAGGAGACTAAATTTGCCAGGTAAAATTTTTA
>JBBAFB010000065.1:0-11913 GCA_041655595.1 Bacillota bacterium | reverse complement strand
TTTTTCAATTTTCACTTCCCTAAATAAGACGCTATTTTCTGCCGATCCTTCAATTTTACAGCCGCTGGCCACCAGGGAATTTACCACTTCCGCTTCCCTGCCATAGAGACTTGGAGGGTTATCATTAGTTTTGGTATGAATTTTATTTTTACCCATAAACAGTTCCCTTTGCACTTCCCTGTCTAAAAGATCCATGCTGCGTTCGAAATAATCCTTTACCGAACCGATTTTACCCACATAGCCCGAAAACCGGTAGCCAAAAACCTTTAGTTCTTCAAAATGCCCCGCTATTACTTCCAGTAAATCCTTTGTGTTGGAGGCATCGTAGTTGGACAATAGTTCCAACAGCAGCTCCTTTTTTACAATTAATATCTCCAAAAAGCCTTTCCTTTTTTTATCCTTCTCCAAACTGAACCAGGAAGAAAAACTTTCCACCCGGTCATTTCCGTCCAACTCCAAAAACAATTCATCCCGGCGAGCACCGGCAAAGCTTTCCTCTTTATAAACAAAGGTGATGTCCGCCCCTTTTTGTCGGTGAAATTTCAACACATCTTTAAAGTCAAGATTAACGACCAAACTGCAGCAGCTTAAAATCACTTCCTCCGCCCGATCCTTTTTTAAAAAATCAATATTATGGATTAAATCCCTGATTAAAAAACCGGAGGTGCCTGCTTTTAGACCATAATCTACACCGGGAAGGATGAAGAGCCCGCCTGTTTTTCTATCTAAAAACCATTCCTTGCCCGATTTCAAATGATCCAGGATGGGTCTGTAATGATAGGGGGTGATAATCCCGACTGTTCTCACACCATAATTCACCATATTTGACAGGGTAAAATCCAACAGGCGGTACCTGCCGCCAAAGGGCACCGCTGCAATGGGCCGGTTGGAAGTCAGGCCCATCAACACATCCGAACGGCAATTTGCAAAAATCATTCCGATAGTATTGCTCATCTCTAACAACCCCCAAACTTTTCCTAGTAGTACACTAGGCTAATATTTGCAAAGAAACTCGGATTACGTTCAGGCACCGGCTCCGCCCAAAAAATTAAAATCAAAAGCCAACTGCTCCTGTTCAACCAATTGAATCCGCTTTCTAATACCCTCCGCTTCATCCTCAGCATTAACCATGGAGGCCACCCCGGTACGCACCCCTTCTGCCACAATGGCTTGCTTGATAACCGAATCCTTATTAATAACCGCATTAGGTAAAACAATGGAATCGACCACTATCGCACCTTCCTCCACCAATACCCCGGGCCCCAAGACAGAGTGCTCCACCCGGCCTAAAACCGTGCAGCCATTGCTGATGAGACTCCTTTTGACCATAGCCTTGCTTCCTAGATATTGGGGGGCCAAAATTGGAGAATTGGAATAAACCCTGGCGGCGGCATCGAAAAGGTCCAACTGGGGCTTTTCATTCAATAGGTCCATATTGGCTTCATAATAGCTTTCTATTGTACCTACATCCTTCCAATAACCGCTGAACTCATAGGCGAAAACCCTTTTGTTTTGCTTGTGAAGCATCGGGATAACATTCTTGCCGAAATCATGTTCCGAATCATGATTTTTACTGTCCTCCTGTAAGGCTTTTTTCAACACCGGCCAACTGAAAATATAAATGCCCATAGAGGCCAGATTACTTTCCGGTTTTTTAGGCTTTTCCGCAAACTTGGTAATTGCCCCCTCTCGGTCAGCGCTGATAATACCAAAGCGTGAAGCCTCCTCCCAGGGCACCTGAATAGTGGAGATAGTCAGATCCGCCCTTTTTTCCTTATGATAATTTAACATCTTTCTATAATCCATTTTGTAAATGTGGTCGCCGGAAATTATCAAAACATACTCCGGCTCATACCTATTGATAAAATCAAGATTATGGTAAATGGCATTGGCAGTTCCCTTATACCAATTACCTCCATCCTCCACTGTAAAGGGCGGCAAAATGTGTACTCCCCCATAGGGGTAATCTAAATCCCAGGCGACTCCCGTTCCGATATAGGAATTCAAGAGCAGCGGTTTATATTGGGTGAGTACCCCGACGGTATCAATTTTAGAATTTGTACAATTGCTTAAACTAAAGTCAATAATTCTGTATTTACCCCCGAAGGCCACTGCCGGTTTGGCAATACTTTTGGTTAAGCCCCCCAGCCTGCTGCCCTGGCCGCCTGCTAACAGCATAGCTATCATTTCCTTCTGAAGCATTTACCTTCCCCCTTCCCTTAGTTTTTTCAAGGCAGTTGCCAGATACTTTTTCCGTACTGTTTAATGGCCCGATCACTGGCAAAAAACCCCGACTTGGCAATATTAACTAAAGATTTCTCGTTCCACTTTGCCGGCTCTTGATATAACCGACAGAGTTTGTGCCAGGCATCCAAGTAGTCCCCAAAATCCCTCAACACAAAGAACTCATCATTATCTCTTAATAAAGAATCAAAAATTACTCGAAAATCTCCTTCCCCCTCATCAAAAAAGTTAGTTAACAGCTGATCCAAAACCCTTTTGATTCTGGGTTGGCGATGATATTCATCCCAGGAATGATACCCTCCTTTCTGATAAAAACTCATCACCTGTTCCGCATTGAGGCCGAAAATAGCGATGTTGCCCTCTCCCACCAGCTTACTTATCTCTACATTAGCTCCGTCCAAAGTCCCTAAGGTGATGGCCCCATTCATCATAAACTTCATATTGCCTGTTCCCGAGGCTTCGCGGCTGGCAGCGGATATTTGCTGGCTAATATCCGCTGCAGGGTAGATTTTTTCTGCCAAGGTAACATTAAAATTATCTAAAAAAATCACTTGTAATTTTCCTTGCAAGCTTTCATCGGAATTAACCTTGTAAGCGATGGAGTTAATCAGCTTAATAATTGTTTTGGCATATTGATATCCGGGCGCTGCTTTGCCTCCAAAAATAAAAACATGGGGCGGCAGGTCCAGATAGGGATCTTCCTTTAGACGGTTATAAAAATCCATAATTCTCAGGGCATTGAGCAATTGTCTTTTATAGGCATGAATCCTTTTCACCTGAACATCAAAAACAGCATCTGGATCTATCTTCCTGCCCATTCTCTCCCGAACCAAGTTGCTTAAAGCCTCTTTATTGGCTCTTTTAACTTTTCCCAACTCCCTAAGAAAAGCCTGATCTTGTTGAAAAGGCAATAAACCCTCCAACTTTGCCCCATCATAAATCCAATCCTGGCCGATTGCGGCGGTAATCAGCCCGGATAAACCGGGGTTGGCATTCAAAAGAAAACGCCTGTGACTAACCCCATTGGTTTTATTGTTTAACTTATAGGGGTAGATGCTATGAAAATCCTTAAACAAGCTGTTTTTTAGAATATCGGAGTGTAAGGCAGACACCCCGTTAACAGAATGACTGCCGATCACCGCCAGATTAGCCATCCGTACCCGGCCATCCCACAAAATAGCTGTCTCCTTTAAAATTTGCTGATTACCGGGGTACCTTTTGCCGACCTTTGCTTTAAAGCGAGCATCAATTTCTTCAATAATCATATAGATTCTGGGCAGAAGATACTTCACAATATCAATTGACCATTTCTCCAAAGCTTCCGGCATAATGGTATGGTTAGTATAGGAAATACTGTTTACTGTTATATTCCAAGCCTCTTCCCAGCCTAAACCTTCTTCATCCATTAAGATACGCATTAACTCCGGAACACAAAGGGCCGGGTGGGTATCATTAATATGGATGGCAATCCTTTTGCTAAATTCCTTTAGACTTCCGCCTTTTCTTTTGTAGCGGCGAACGATTGAACCCAAGCCCGCCGCGGCGAAAAAATATTCCTGTTTTAATCTCAATTCCTGACCGGCCCTGCTGCTGTCCTCCGGATACAAAATGTAGGAGATGGCCTCAACCTCTGAACGGTAGCTGACTGCCTTGCTGTACTCCCCCCTGTGAAAGCTAGCCAAATCAAACTCCTCCAGCACAGGTTCCGCACTCCATAAACGAAGGGTATTGATGTTGTTTAAGTTATCATAGCTGATTACCGGCAGATCATAGGGAACAGCCAGTACCGGCTCGTAGTTTTTATGCTGAAAAACCAGCTTGCCATCAATGGATTGAACCTCTACCTCTCCTTTAAATCTAACAACTACGGATTTGTCCGGTTTTTTTATTTCCCAAGGATAGCCATGATTAAGCCAGCTATCCGGCAATTCCACTTGGTAGCCGTTAACAGTTTTCTGCTGAAACAAGCCATACTTGTAGCGAATCCCGTTGCCGTGGCCGGCCATACCCAAAAAAGCCAGAGAATCCAGGAAACAAGCTGCCAGCCTCCCCAAGCCTCCATTACCGAGGCCGGCATCCTTTTCTACTGTCACCAATTCCTCAAGCTCAATACCCAGATCGGCCAATCCGGCTTCAACGGTTTCTTTAATACCCAAATTCAACAAATAATAGGCAAGCAATTTGCCGATTAAAAACTCCATAGAAAAATAGAATACTTGCTTCTGCCGGTTTTGGGCATATCTATTGTTAGTTTCCGCCCAATTGTCCCCAACCCAATTTTTAATTAAGAAAACCAGGGTTTGATACTTTTCCCACTTGGTTCCCTCATCCAGTGTTTTCCCTTGAATCTCTGCAAATTTACTTAAATACGCCTTTTTAAAATCCTCTTTACCGGTAAACATCCCTACGACCTCCTGTAATTGCACAAATCCCATTCTATTCAATTAGTGGCTTTATTAGAACTCCCGCCAGGGGAGGTAGCTTAATTTTTAAGGAAAAATCTTGTCCGTGGTAAGCAATTCCCTCCGGCTCCAATACATCCATATTTAATTGGCCGGAACCGCCAAACTCGAGCTGATCCGTATTAAATATTTCCATATATTTGCCACTGGCCGGTACACCTACCCGGTACTCGGGGTAGTAAGTTGGAGTTAAATTCAATAAACAAATAACAAACTGCCCTTTTTTATCCCTTCTTAAAAAGGCCAATACACTTTGCTGATGGTTATGGACATCCAGCCATTGAAAGCCCTCCCAGCTTTCATCATTCTGCCAAAGGCATCTCTCCTGCCGGTAAAGAAGGTTGGCTTGTTTAACAAAGTTATGAAAATCGGAATGGGCTTGATAATCAAGCAAAAACCACTCCAAACCTTCATAAAAACGCCACTCTATAAACTGGGCAAACTCAGCCCCCATGAAAAGCAGTTTTTTCCCCGGATGCCATAATTGATAACTATACAAGGTTTTTAAACCCGCAAATTTTTGCCAATAATCACCAGGCATTTTTTCTATTAAGGACCTTTTACCATGAACCACCTCATCATGGGAGAGAGGGAGTATAAAGCTTTCGGCAAAAGCATAATAAAGGGAAAAGGTTAACAGCGGATGCTTTTCCCGCCTTTTCTCAAAATCCGTTTCAAAGTACTTTAAAGTATCATTCATCCAACCCATATTCCATTTATAATCAAAACCCAAGCCCCCAACAGCGGAAGATTTGGTTACAGCCGGCCAAGGTGAGGATTCCTCCGCGATCATCAAAACCTCCGGGCAAAGGGAAGCAATTGTCTCGTTGAGAGTCTTCAGAAAAGCAATAGCGTCCAAATTTTCTCTGCCACCGTGAATATTGACCTGCCAAGGGGTACCATCTTTGCCGAAGTCCAAGTAAAGCATGCTGGTAACTCCATCAACCCTTAACCCATCAAAGTGGAACTGTTCCAACCAAAAAACTGCATTGCTAATTAAAAAACTCCAAACCTGGGGCTTGGCAAAATTAAACTCATAGGTGCCCCACTCCAGATGTTCCTCCCCCTCAAAGAGCCTTTCCCCGTCAAATCTGCCCAAACCATGGGCATCCTTACAAAAGTGTCCGGGAACCCAATCCAAGATCACTCCCAAACCTGCTTGATGGCAACTGTCTACAAAATACATCAAATCATGGGGACTGCCGAAACGGCTGGTGGGGGAATAATAGCCCGTAATCTGGTAGCCCCAGGAACCATCGAAGGGATGCTCCATTAAGGGCATTAACTCTAAGTGGGTGAAGCCCATTTCCAGAACATAAGGAATCAATTCCCGGGCCAACTCCCGATATGTATAGAAATCGCCGGCGGCTGTTCTTTTCCAGCTAGCCAAAGAGACCTCATAAATTAGCAGAGGCTTGTCTTTTAAACAAGCTTTATCTCGTTTACCCATCCATAAATCATCCCCCCAGGGGTAGCCCTCCAGGGAATAGACAACGGAGGCCGTTTGGGGCCTTAGCTCTGAATAAAAGGCATAGGGATCCGCTTTTAAAAATTTTTCACCGCCTGCGGTTAGGATTTCATATTTATAAAGTTCTCCCTCCTCCAAATAAGGAACAAATAAACACCAAATACCTTCCTCGGCTACCATCTCATGTTCCCTACCCTGCCAACTATTAAAGTCCCCTACTACCCTCACGGAGATAGCATTAGGAGCCCACAAGGCAAAATGGACTCCCCATATCCGGTTCATTTTTACTCGATGAGCTCCCAGCTTTAAATGACTATGAAAATTTTTGCCTTCATTAAATTGCCTTATTTCCTGCTCCTTGATAAATAACTCCATTGAAACAGCCCCCCCTCTATTGCAGCTATTTTCAATGAAACCCTGCTGAATTGATTATAACATATTATGCCAATCAATAACAGTCAAACCCTTTCTAGGAAGCAGAATAACTACTCCCCCATCATAAAAGATTTTATAATATGGATGGAATCCCATTCTCCTCCGGAAAAATATTTAATGGGTAGAGTTTTGGGAAAAATACTTTTGTTAATTTCCTTGACGCCTAGACCCTTCTGCTTTAATTCCGCCACCCTCTCCCTTAATTCTTTCAACAATTCAGCCTTACGAGCCACTTGTGCCTTGCCCTCCGAGATTATACCGGAGTGGCTGCAATAGATAGTGTCAAAATCATACTCCAAAAGGGCATCCAAGCTCCTGATCCACTTCCAATAGTTTTCCCCTGTGGCTCCCATCTTGGTTTTGGGACTGACAAACAAATCCCCGGTAAAGATTGCTCCTTCCTCCGGAAGGTAAAAGGTAACATGATCATCCGTATGTCCCGGTGTCTCGATTACTATAACCTGCTGGCCGCCGGTAGTTTGAAAGCTTCTTTCCAGGGCCAGGGAAGGGAAGGGCTCCCTTTCTCCCCAAAAAACCTGTCTATAAAAGGGAATTTTTGCTCTTTTCTCTGTCAAATTCACAGCAGAGGTATGGATATAAACGGGAATTCCCCGGGCCGCCAAAAAAGCGGCATTCCCAGTGTGATCCTCATGGTGATGGGTGATTGCCACCTGATCAATCCTCTTGTCACTGAACTTGGGACGATAAAAGGAACTCATTCGCCTCGGTCCGGTATCAATTAATAAGCCGTCTACCAAGTAAACATAGGTGGGGATTTCGTTGCCTAGGATCTTTCTCTTTCCGTGAAAAAATACAATTTCTTTATTTTTTTGCTGCCTAATAGTCGCCATACTGCTAAACCTCCTTTTTCTTGGATTTATTATATATTATTTTGAGAATTTGTGCCACTGTTACCAATTCAACAAATATTTAGAATTTTAGCATAAAGTCCTTGACCTGCTTTACTTAATTTTGTAGTATTAGTTAAATACACTAATTTTAATACAAGGAGGAAAAACAAAATGATGAACATCCCTTTAAACCTGAGCACCTTGCTGGAAAGGGCAGAAAAACTGTTTCCTAAAAAGTTGGTCATTTCACGCACCCTTTCCAAGACCCACCGCCTGACCTACAAGGAAATTGGCGAAAGAACTCGCCGGCTCTCCAGTGCCCTGGAAAAATTGGGGATAGAGTTTGGTGACAAAGTAGCAACCCTAGCCTGGAACCAACACCGCCACCTAGAAGCCTACTTTGCGGTCCCGGGTCTTGGTGCAGTGCTGCACATGGTCAACATTCGCCTTTCCCCGGAACACCTGATCTACATTATCAACCATGCCGAAAACAAAGCGGTCCTCTTTGATGAAGATTTATTACCCCTGGTGGAAAGGATAGCCGATAAGCTGACCACCGTCAAACATTTTATCATCATGTCCGATCAGGAAGAATTACCTGAAACCACCATTAGCCCTCTGTACTCATATGAAAAACTTTTGGAATCCGGTGATCCCCAGTTTCAGTTTAAAAGAGATTTTGACGAGAATACCCCGGCAGGTATGTGCTTTACTTCCGCCACCACGGGCAATCCCAAGGGAGTTGTCTATACCCATAGGGCCTTGGTCTTACACAGCTTTGCCTTAGGGCTGGTGGATACGCTGGCCTTGTCAGAACGGGACGTAAGCATGCCGGTTGTACCTATGTTCCACGTTAATGCTTGGGGCATGCCCTATGCCGGCACCTGGTTCGGCACCACTCAAGTTTTGCCGGGACCTCAATTTACTCCAACAATTTTGGCGGATTTAATTGAGCAAGAAAAGGTAACGGTAACCGCCGGAGTACCTACTATTTGGATGGGGCTTTTAAATGAAATAGAAAAAGGCAATCGTGATATGAGCAGCTTGAGAGTTATTGTCTGCGGCGGCTCTGCCCCCCCGCCGGCCATGATTAAAGCCTATGAGCAAAAACATGGGATCCCCTTTATCAACGCCTATGGTATGACCGAAACCACTCCTGTAGCCACAGTTTCTCTTTTAAAGAGCTACCAACTGAATCTACCCTACGAAGAACAGCTGGTCTTTAAAGCAAAACAGGGCCTGCTGACACCGGGTCTAGAAATGCGTATTGTATCTGATAAAGGTGATGTTAAGTGGGATGGGCAGGAAATGGGCGAGCTGCTATTAAGAGGCCCCTGGATTGCTAGTGAATATTATAAAGAAGAAGGCAGCGAGCACATTTTTGCCGACGGCTGGCTCCACACCGGAGATATTGCTACCGTAGATGAAGAAGGCTTCGTAAAACTAGTAGACAGAACTAAGGATTTAATTAAGAGCGGCGGTGAGTGGATCTCGTCCCAGGACCTGGAAAATGCCCTCATGGGCCATGAAGCGGTGGCAGAAGCAGCGGTAGTTGCCGTGCCTAGCGAAAAATGGGATGAAAGACCTGTTGCTTGTGTCGTCTTAAGAGAAAGCTACAAGGGCAAAACCACTGAGCAAGAATTGATTGATTACCTAGCTCCCAAATTTGCCAAGTGGTGGCTACCGGATGCAGTTTTATTCCTGGAGGAAATCCCCAAAACCTCCGTAGGTAAAATGCTAAAAAGAGCCCTAAGAGAGCAAATTAAAGGAATGGTAAACATCAAATAAAAGGGAGCCAAGGGGACGCTTTGTTTGCCAGCTTTTTCTCAACATAAAAAGGGAGCCTTTTAATTTGCTCCCTTTTTATGATCTTTCAACGATACCGTCTAATAATATTGAGCGCTTAAAATTGATGTTTTCAATAAAAGTTAACTTAATCCCGCTGCTCATGGTAATTTTTAGAATAGCTGTAAACATCTCAACAATAATTTCACAGGGAATATCTTTTCTGAATTCACCTTTTTTCTGCCCTTCGGCAATGATTTTTGCCAAAACCTCTACAAATCTTCTTCCGTGGGGAGGTTCTTTGCCGTCCAAATCAGAACTATGGTAATATCTTAAATACAACTCAACAAGCTGTCTGTTTTTATCGTAGGTGTTTCCCACAACTTGCAAAATTTGAATTAATTTTTCCGTTGGGCTTAAGTCCGATGATTGAATATCCTCACAGGCTTGACTAGCCATATCTATCCTTTCGGCCAAACAGCATTTCAGCACCTCCTCCTTAGAATCAAAATAATTATAAAAGGTACCTGTCCCCAAACCCGCTTTTCCCATTATTTCCGCAATGGAGGTTTCATTTAACCCCTGTCTAACAATCAAGTCCAAGGCCGTTTCAGCAATAATCTGCCTGGTCTCCAGCTTCTTTTTTGCTCGTTTACCAATTCCCTGCATCATTATTACCCCCTATTAGCTAAATCTCGAAATTTTTCTAAATCAACTGCTACTTCTAATAATATTATAGCAGCTTTTTTAACTAATAGGAATTTTTACGGAACAGAAAAATTAGTAATCGGGTTATTATTAATAATTTGAGCCGGCCAATTAATCAACTGACTCCCTTATTCCTTTCTCGCCACGCTTTTGGAATATAAATACAATTTGACTCGCTCTCCATATAATCTCCCGTTACACTGTAAGCACGGGCTCTTGATCCGCCGCAGACATATCTATATTCACATACTCCACATTTCCCCTTGTAAGCATCCTGATTGCGCAAATTCCTAAAAATCTCGGATTCCCGATAAACCTCCGCCAAAGGAGTTTCCCGAACATTCCCCGCCTTTAATGGTAAAAAACCGCTGGGATAGATATCACCCGTATGAGAAATAAATACATAACCGTTACCGGCGTTCACCCCTTTAGGGCCTCGACCGAGTCCGTCAATTTTATTAATCAAACCGCCTGTTAGGGCATCTTCATATAAAATGACATCCTTATCCCCTATGCTGATTTTTTCCCGCATTTTATTTTGAATCACAACACGGCGATAAAACTGAGCCTCCGTTGTTTTTATATCAAAAGGCACTGTCTTGGATTGCTCATATAGCCACTGAAGCACTTTTTCATGTTGTGCAGGAGAAATCATATCCTCTGCCTTCCCCCTGCCGGTTGGAATTAAAAAGAACACACTCCATAAAACGCACTTTAACCGCTTAATCATTTCTACCAACTGGTCCAAATACTCATAATTATAACGGGAGATAGTGGTGTTAATTTGAATTGGCATTTTTAATTCATGTAAATAATTTATTAGCTTCATTGTCAGATCAAAGGGACCGGATATTCCCCGAAAACCATCATGTATCTCAGCGGTATGCCCATCTAGACTAAAGGCCCATCTGGATAAGCCCACATCCTTGGCCTTTTGCATGACTTCCTTTGTTACATTGGATGTGGCGGCCGGGGCTAAGGAAACCCGGATTCCTTTTCGCTTGGCATATTCCGCAATCTCAAAAATATCAGGACGTTCCAAGGGATCTCCCCCCGTTAACACAAATAGGGGGTTCCCCATCTCATAAATTTCATCCATCAACTTTTTCCCTTCCTCAAAGGTCAGCTCCTCCGGGTGGCGATGATGTTGTGCCTCTGCCCTACAGTGAAGACATTTTAGTTGGCAAGCCTGAGTTACCTCCCAAATAACAATAAAGGGATTTTTATTGTAATCCACTGAAAACAAGTAAATTCCTCCTTTTTAAATGTCGGATTTTATTTTTTAGGCCGTATTGGCCGATGTGCTTCAGCCTTTAGAAACGAAAGGAAAACTAAATTGTCCACTAGAATTAGGTCGTAGATGCGACGGGTGGACGATGGAATACCAAAAATTGCAACATATTCTAAAGGACTAAGCTGTTGATACTATTTGTTTTATGATGCAAGTCTGCCTAGGTATAAAAAACGGAACATCTTCATCGTGGTAGATATTGACATCTATGCCGAAAACCTCTTTAAAAAAATGAGGGCTAAAGACCTCATAGGGGGGTCCTTGACAAACCACTTTGCCATCTTTCATCGCAATTAAGCGATGACTGTATCTGGCAGCTTGATTTAAATCATGCAATACCATCACAATCGTAATACCGTTTTCATCATTTAATCTTTTTACTAACTCCATCACTTCTAGTTGATGAGAGATATCTAAATATGTTGTCGGTTCATCAAGTAATAAAACATCAGGGGTTTGTGCCAAAGACATGGCAATCCAGGCCCGCTGCCTTTCCCCACCGGAAAGGGATTGCAAAGGGCGATATCTCAAGTGCCTTAGATTTGTTGCTGAAATAGCAAATTCGATAATCTCTTTATCTTCTGCCCCCACAACTTCATACCACTTACGGAAAGGATTTCTACCGTGTTTAACCAAATCATAAACGGTTAAATCCAAATTATGATCATG
>JBBAFB010000064.1:0-11917 GCA_041655595.1 Bacillota bacterium | reverse complement strand
ACCTTGGAATCTTGAGTGGCTGCAAAGGTAGCCCTAATATCATCGAAAACCCCGGTATAAGTGGCAGGGTTGGAACGGGGAGTCCTGCCGATGGGGGATTGATCTATTTCTATTACCTTTTCCAGGCATTCTACTCCCTCAATACCCAGATGCTCCCCCGGCTTAGCCTTGGCCCGATGCAGTTGCTGAGCCAGTCTTTTATAAAGGACCTCATTAATCAAGGAGCTTTTGCCCGAGCCGGAAACGCCTGTTACGCAAACGAAAAGCCCTAGGGGTATTTCTACGCTGATGCTTTTTAAGTTATTAACCTTTGCCCCTTTAATTGACAGCCATTTACCATTGCCCGATCTGCGCAAAGGGGGTACCGGTATTTGTTTTTTACCACTTAAATATTGCCCCGTAACGGAGCCGGGTTCCCTAATGATATCCTGGATAGTTCCGCTGGCTACAACCTCTCCTCCCAGCTTACCCGCCCCGGGACCGATATCCACTATGTGATCGGCAGCATACATGGTTTCCTCATCATGTTCTACCACAATTAAGGTATTACCCAAATCCCGTAACTCCTTCAAGGTTTTTATCAAACGGGCATTGTCCCTTTGGTGTAAACCGATACTGGGCTCATCAAGGATATACAAAACCCCCATTAAGCTGGAACCGATTTGAGTGGCCAATCTGATTCTTTGGGCTTCTCCCCCCGATAAGCTGCCTGCCGCCCTGGCTAAGGTTAAATAATCCAAACCAACATTTACTAAAAAGCCCAGGCGACTTTTAATTTCTTTTAGAATCTGATAGGCAATCAGATTCTCCCTGTCCGTCAACTGAAGTTCATTAAAAAACTCCAGGGCTTTTTCCACGGACAAACGAGTTAGGGAGTCAATGTTAATTCCGCCTATTGTGACAGCCAAAGCCTCGGGGCGGAGTCGTCCCCCTTGGCAAGCAGGACAATGATTACGGCTCATATATTGTTCAGTATCGTCCCTAGCCCAATCTGATTGGGATTCCCGATATCTTCTTTCCAAATTGGGAATTACTCCTTCATAAGGAACATCAAAAAGCCTATTTCTGCCCCTTAGATCCCGATAACGGAATTTTATTTTTTCCTTGCCGGAGCCGTATAATAGCAGTTGAACCTCAGATTCGTCCAGTTCCTCAATGGGGGTATCCAAGGAAAACCCGGCATAATCAGCCACGGCCTTTAAAATTTGGGGGTAATAGTTACCCGTCATTTTGCCCCAGGGTGCAATGGCTCCTTCATTAATAGACAGACTCTTATTGGGAATTACCAAATCCGGATCCATTTCCATTTTAAACCCTAAACCGGTGCAGACCGGACAGGCACCAAAAGGGCTGTTAAAAGAAAAGGTTCTGGGGTTAATTTCCTCTAGATTAATCCCGCAATCAACACAGGAAAAATGCTCGGAAAACAATAGCTCCTGCTCATCGGTTAAAACAATAACCAGACCCTCCCCCAATTTTAAAGCGGTTTCCAAAGAATCCGCCAAGCGGCTTTCAATGCCCTCCTTTAAAATGACCCTGTCAATAACAGCCTCAATGGAATGCTTTTTGGTTTTGGCCAGCTTTATTTCCTCCGTTAACTCTTTAATTGCTCCGTTAACACGTACCCGGACAAAACCATCCAGCTTTAAATCTTCCAATATTTTTTGATGTTCTCCCTTTCTGCCGCGAATAAGAGGGGCAAGAATCTGCAACCTGCTTCTTTCCGGCAAAACCATCAGTTGATCCACAATCTGACTGACGGTTTGCTTGGTAATGGGCTGTCCGCATTTGGGACAATGAGCCCTACCCACCCTGGCATATAAAAGCCTCAGATAATCATAAATCTCCGTAACCGTACCCACAGTGGAGCGGGGATTCCTAGCAGTTGTTTTCTGGTCAATGGATATGGCAGGGGAAAGCCCTTCAATGTAGTCCACATCCGGCTTATCCATCTGGCCTAAAAACTGCCTAGCATAGGCGGATAAGGACTCTACATACCTTCTCTGTCCTTCGGCATAAATAGTGTCATAGGCCAAGGATGATTTACCGGAACCGCTTAAGCCGGTAATAACCACTAATTTGTCTCTGGGAATCTCCAAGTCTATATTTTTTAAATTATGCTCTCTGGCACCCTTAATTCTAATCTGATTTTTCATGTTTGCATCTCCAATTTATCGTATGGTTTCCTTATATAATAGACCATTTAATAACCATATTCACTCTTTAATTCAAATAAAGCGTCCCTCAACTCTGCTGCCCTTTCAAATTCCAAATTTTTAGCTGCCGATTGCATTTCTTTTTCCAGCTGGGTAATCATAGCCTTAACCTCTTTTTTCGTCAGCTTTTTAGTTGATTTTTGCCTGATGTCGTATGAGCCTTTCCCTTCGGCGGCATAGCTTACTTCCAGGGCCTTGGGCATGGCTTTTTTAATAGTTTGAGGGGTGATTCCATGCTGCTTATTATGGGCCTTCTGAATTTCCCGCCTTCTGTTAGTCTCCTGTATAGCCCTCTCCATGGAGGCCGTTATCCGATCCCCATACATAATAACTGTGCCGTCAACATTTCTGGCAGCCCGGCCGGTGGTTTGAATCAAAGAGCGTTCGGAGCGCAAAAACCCTTCTTTATCTGCATCCAAAATGGCTACCAGGGATACTTCCGGTAGATCCAGCCCCTCCCTTAGCAAGTTGATTCCCACTAAAACATCAAATTCGCCGGCCCGCAAATTTCTGATGATTTCCATTCGTTCCAAGGTTTTTATATCTGAGTGAAGGTAACGAACCCTTACCCCCATTTCTTTAAAATAATCAGTCAAGTCCTCTGCCATCCTTTTAGTCAAAGTGGTGATTAAAACCCGCTGATCCCGCTCCACCCGCCGGCGAATTTCTTCCAATAAATCGTCAATTTGCCCCTCCACCGGCCTGACTTCAATCCGGGGATCTAAAAGCCCTGTGGGACGTATGATTTGCTCAATCACTGCAGTGCTGTGCTCCAGCTCATAGTTACCCGGAGTTGCGGACACATAGACCACTTGATTAATTTTGCCTTCAAATTCCGCAAATTTTAAAGGACGGTTGTCCAAAGCAGAAGGCAGACGAAAGCCATGTTCCACCAAGGTAGATTTTCGAGAGTAGTCTCCATTATACATTCCCCCGATTTGGGGCACCGCTACGTGGGATTCGTCAATAATCAGCAAAAAATCATCAGGGAAATAATCCAATAGGGTAAAAGGGGCCTCCCCCTGTGCCCTGCCTGTTAAATGACGGGAATAGTTCTCAATGCCTTGGCAAAAACCTATCTCCCTCATCATTTCTATATCATAACGGGTTCTTTGCTCCAACCTTTGGGCTTCCAACAGCTTGTCCTGCTGTCTTAAAATTGCAAGCTGTTCTTGTAGTTCAATTTCAATGGTAGAAATAGCCCTTTCCAATACCTCCCGATCAGTCACATAGTGACTAGCGGGGAAAATTGAAACATGCTTTCTGGCATTTAATAATTCCCCTGTTAAGGTATCTACTTCTATTATACGATCTATTTCATCACCAAACATTTCCACCCGGATGGCCTTTTCCTGGCTGGAGGCAGGAATGATCTCTATTACATCTCCCCGCACCCGAAAAGTACCCCTTTGAAAATCATAATCATTTCGATCATATTGAATTTCCACTAATTTTTTCAAAATTTGTTCCCGATCATAGTTTTGCCCTTCCCGTAAAGATAAAACTAAATTTTGATAATATTCCGGAGAACCCAGGCCGTAAATACAAGAAACACTGGCCACTATAATCACATCCTGCCTTTCAAACAGAGCTGCCGTGGCAGAGTGACGCAATTTATCTATTTCATCATTGATGGAACTATCTTTTTCTATATAGGTATCGCTTTGAGGAATATAGGCCTCCGGCTGATAATAATCATAATAGCTAACGAAGTATTCCACCGCATTATCAGGAAAAAACTCCTGGAACTCACTGCAAAGCTGTGCCGCCAATGTTTTATTAGGAGCCATCACCAATGTTGGTTTTTGGACCGCTTTGATCACATTGGCCATGGTATAAGTCTTCCCGGTTCCGGTAGCACCTAAAAGAGTTTGGTGGACATGGCCGGTTTTAATCCCTGCTATTAAATCATTAATTGCTTTAGGCTGGTCTCCTTTAGGTTGAAAATCGGATTGAAGTTGAAATTGCTTCATTAAAATCACCTGCATGCTTTAGATTTAATTTATTATATCATATGAACAGGAGTCACTCACCAGTTGGCAAAAAAACGCATTAGCTGCATAAATTCTTTTAACATATTCAGTAGCAATGCCAAACCTATAATACCCAGGCCCAGGTTAACCATCTTGACCCATTCCTTTTTACCCATTTTGATTAAAATTTCTTCGGAAATAAAGGCTAAAATAGCCAAACTGACCAGGAAAAAGATTGAAGTCAATTCAAACATGGCAATTCCCCCCGTTCCATGTTTATGGAACAAAAAAGTGGAATATACTTTTTAAAAAAGACCCCCCGGGGAGTCTTTTTTAAGTAGAAAGTAGAAAGTAAAAAGTAGAAAGTAGAAAGTAGCAAGCCTAGGCTTTATTTATGGGGAGTATCTTCCTCTTTAAATATTTTTTCTCCAAGCAATTTCCCCGCCCGGTAGGCTTGAGCAATTTCCGGTGAGGTTTCCAATAAAGGCACCTGATCCGTGTTTGCTACCAAGATGGTCTGAAATATATTAAAATCCAAAGCATAACCTAGATTTTTGATAACCTCCAGAGAGCCGTCAAAGCGGTCCCCCTTTTTATTGTCCAGCCCTGAGGTTGCGATAAAAACCAAAGGACGCCATTTTCCTCCGAGAGGCACGGTTTTGCTGTTTTGCTTAATCGCCCAAAAAACTTGGCAACGATCTATGATTATCTTCAACTGGGCGGTTACGCTGCCAAAATAAACGGGAGAACTGATAATGAAACCATCCGCAGTCAAAAAGGAATCCTGAAACTGAACCATATCATCCTGGTAAATACAACCATTTAGCTTTAAGCAATGTCCGTTCCCCTGACAAGGCTTAATATCAACATTATTGGCGTAAATAACCTCAACATCTGCCCCGGAATCCTTGGCTCCCCTGACAGCCGCCTCCATCAGCATTCCTGTTGCCCCTCTTTTTTTGGGGCTTCCTGCTAAAGCAACAATTGTTTTAGCCAAGCCTCTACTCCCACCTTAACCCTTTTAGGACAATAATACTATATGTTTCTGCAGAAATCAAAACTAATTCCTATTAAGTGAAAAAATATTAAAATGCTGGTCAAGGGAAAGCCCAACAGCCTCCACACTAAGAAAACCCCGCCCTGTAGCCTTTGGCTTTCAGCTTGACGCTTGACGCTTGATACTTTCAACCTTTAACTCTTCCATAATTGCCACCCCGCCACTAGTGCCGATACGAGTGGCTCCTGCCTTTAGCATGGCTTGCATTTGAGGCCAGTTTCTAATTCCTCCAGAGGCTTTGACGCCAACCCGGGGGCCAACTGTTTTTTTCATCAAAGCCACCTTTTCAACGGTAGCTCCTTCTCCTGAAAAACCGGTAGAAGTTTTGACAAAATCCAACTCCAGGTCCTTCGCAATAATGCAGGCCCTGACCAGTTCACTCTCCTTTAGCAGCCCCGTTTCCATAATTACCTTCAGGATGCTGTGCTCTTTAATTAGGAGCCTTAATGCTGACAACTCCTCTTCCACATACCGCCAGTTGCCGGATTTAATCGCCCCTAAAGCTATGACTACATCTATCTCTTTGGCACCGTTAAAAAGACATTCTTCGGCCTCCGACAGCTTCTGACTTTTGGTATTGGCCCCCAAAGGAAAGCCCACCACACTACAAACCTTTACATCACTTTCTTTTAAAGCTTCCGCCGCCAAGTTTACATAACATGGATTGACGCAAACAGCATGAAAACGGTAGTCCTTTGCTTCTTGACAAAGAACCTCAATTTCCTTAGCGGTTGCTGTCGGTCCCAGCAAGGTGTGATCAATAAAATTGGCCGGTTCCCTAGTCTTTGACGACAAATACAATCCCTCCTGACTCTGTCATGGTTGACAAATCCTAAAAACAACAAGAAGGCCCTCTGAAAATGGTATCAACCGGATAATTAATACCAAGTAGAGATGCCCAAAAAACATCCCGCTATTGCCGCTGCCAAAAAATCGGGTTACCCTATACTACATCGGCGGACACCGCCACTAGATGGGTATGATATAAATACCAATCATCAAGTAATGAAGAAGGGTTCCCCCCATCACAAATAAGTGGAATACCTCATGGAAACCAAATCTTTTAGGAAAAAAATCGAAAATTTTAGTAGCGTAGATAATTCCCCCTAGGGTGTAAACCAACCCGCCGGCTAATAAAAGAGTTAGTGCTCCCGTGGGAAAAACCCCGATAAATTTAAAAAATGGAATCACGGCCATCCAACCCAAGGTGACATAAAATACCGTGGATAGGGTCCGGGGCATTTGCCTTAAGGCAATTTTCAAACTTACTCCTACAAGAGCCGCCGTCCAAATAACCCCCAAGGTAACCCAACGCCAAGCACCTTCCAGCCCGTAATAAAGAATTGGGGTGTAGGTGCCGGCAATTAACACGAAAATAGCTCCATGATCAATTTTTCTTAAGATATATTCCCGCTTAGGTGTGGTTTTCAGCCAATGATAAAGGGTACTTGCACCATACAATATAATAACACTAGTTCCAAAAATACTCATGGTAACGATCTTGGAAATGCTCCCCCTTGAATATAAAATCAATAAAACCAAGCCCACTATTCCGGCCAGGAAAAATGAGAAATGAGTTAACGCATTTACGGGCTCTTTTAAACGGCAAGCTTTCAACTTTACACCCCTATTCCGAATTCATCAATATTCTGCCTCGGACATATTAGTGCCCCACAGATTACCCTCAAAACTGCACAAGCTGATTTTTATAGTGATCAGCTAGGGAAGCAACTTCCCGCCTCCCAGTTATATTATACCCCGTAAATATAAAAGTACCAAAACAGTTTAATTTAGGTTTTTTTACAACCGATACAAGTTAACATAATATCCCCATTAACTGGAATACCTTTTCAAGGAATACAAACATACCAGGCCGCTTTGCTTCCCACCGGCAAGACATGGACCTCCTGAAAGTATTCCTCCATTTCTCCTTTCGGATTACTGATGAAGTCAAAATAATTACCGCCCTCTAAGGTCTCCAAAATGTCGCTGACTAAGGATCTCTTTTCATTGTAGTCATGGAAGATAACCAAATACTTTGCAAGCCTTGCCATCTCCCGGTACATTTGTTTGCGCTCTTCTTTTTTCATACCATGAATAGTATAGGAAGAAATAGCTACGTCGAAGTTTTTATCCGGTAAAGGTATGGGCTCTAAAGCGCTGGCTAAGATTAATTTTGTGGGAGTGTCCTGAAGCTTTTTATCCGCAATCGCCAACATTTTGGCAGCCTGATCAACCCCGGTGACATCCATGCCAAAGGAATTCAAGACATAACAAAGAGCACCGGTACCACAACCAACATCAACTACGGTTTTGTATTGAAGTGGGCTGAACCGGGCTTCCGCCTCTGTCAAAATCTTTTGATAATATTTTACTTGAAAATTAAAAAACAGCCTGTAAATGGGAGCTATCCCGTTAAAAATTTTTTCTGCCCTAGGATTCATCCTTTTCCCCCTTATGGCCAAGTTACATCTGTTCCCGCAAACCCCTTCGCTGCAATCAGGGTGACATTTGCAGGGAATTCCATTTAACCCTCATACCAAGCGATACATAAACTATTCTCCAGCTTAATCATTGTTTTTTTCTATTTTCTACTTTCTACCTTCTACCTTCTACCTTCTACCTTCCACTTTCCACTTAAAAAACAAACAGAATCACATCTAACTTTTCCAATTTTCCAACCAAAATTAGCCCAGCAGCAACTCCATCGTTCTGTCAAATACTCCTTTTACCGCTTCACCTGCGAGGCTATCCACCTCAACAATAGTTTTACCTTCATTAATTGCCGTTACCGCTTTTTGATCATAGGGTATTTTCCCCACTAGGGTCAAGTCTTTTTCCCTGGCGTATTCCTCTATCCTGGCTGTGTTAGCTAAATTTGTATCAAATTTGTTGATACAAATAGCCACATCAACCAGAAAACCCCTAGCGGTTTTAATAATTCTCTCCATATCGCTAATACCGGACAAAGAGGGCTCTGCGACAATCAAAACCAAATCCACCCCACTAAGGGAGGCAATTACCGGGCAGCCAATTCCCGGCGAACCATCTATGATTGCGTATTCTACATTGGGCGCAGCTTCCGTCAGTTGTTTTTTTACATCCGTAACCAATAAGCCGGAATTCCCGCTGCCCATTTTTAGCCTAGCAGTAGAAAAAACCGAATCCCCTTTATAAAGCATTAGTTCGCCGGCGACAGCAGGTACCATTGCAATGGCTTCCACAGGGCATATTTCCGCGCAAACAGCACAGCCTTCGCAAGCAAAAAAGTCTACTTCATAATAATCATTGACATTAATGGCATCAAAACGACAATGAACCCTACACAAATCACATCCCGTACAAAGCTCCGTATCAATAACTGCCTTGTCCAGACCATAATAAGCTCGGGTAAGAGGCTCGGGCAGCTCACCCATAGTTAAATGTAAATTAGGTGCATCTACGTCACAATCGGCATAGGCCTTAACAGTAGCCAATTTGATAAAAGCACTAGCAACAGTAGTTTTACCAGTTCCTCCTTTGCCGCTAAGAATCAAAAGTTGCTTCATGCCGCACCTCCTTGACTATCTCCGCTAAGATTTCAACAAATAACCGATGGTACCGATCGCTTTCCCTGGCAACAATTTTAGCATCTGCATTGAGCTTGCCCAATTCAAAATCAAAAGGTATTCTGCCGAGAATCTTGATATCCTTTTCCGAACAAAATTCCTCGGAGGGATTCTTGCCCCCAAAACATTTATTCAGCAAGACTCCGTGAGGTTTATTGAAAAGCTTCACCAAATCATAGACCATTTCTAAATTGTGAACCCCAAATAAGGTAGGCTCCGCCACCAAGACACAATAGTCGGCATCCTTAATACTTTCCATCACAATACAGGCACTACCCGGAGGGCAATCAATCACCGTTATTTCGTCGGCAGTAGTTTGCTCCTGCAAAAGCTCGGCAATAATGGGCACACCGGTCGGCACGCCAATTTTTAAAATGCCGCTGAAAATAGCAACATTTTCAGAATGGCCCTTTTCAATTTTACCGATAACCCGATCCTTTTCAGTAAAGGCCTGCTCCGGACATAGCAAGGTACAGCCCCCGCAGGAATGACAAATATCTTCAAAAACAACTAATTCAGTTGTATATGCTAAAGCATTAAAACGACAAAAATCTACACATATTTTGCAGCCGGTACATTTCTCCTGATCAACCACCGGTATTTTGACCGTAACTTCTTTTGTATCCACATTTACCGGTTTGAAAAACAAGTGGCCATTGGGTTCTTCCACATCACAATCAAGATAGTTCGCCTTTTCAGCTACCGCTGCCAAATTTACAGATACCAGGGTTTTCCCGGTACCCCCCTTCCCGCTGAGCACAGCTATCTTCATGCTATCAACCTCCGTGGTGAAACCCTCCATGCGTTTCAGTTAATGAATCCAGTTTGCCATCAAGAAAACTATCCAGATTGGCTTGGGCAGTCCCCGGCTCCGTTTTATAAAGCTTGATATCTGCCCCCTTTAGCACTTCTTCTGCATTTCCACCTAGACGGGGTGCCAAGGCAACAGTGGCCTTTTGATCAATTACGAACTGGGCCGCTTTGATACCTGCACCGCCGCTGCTTGCAGCCGCAGCATTGTCAAAAAAATTGGCTTCCTTGCTTTCTGTATCAAAAATTAGAAAATTAGCGGCCCTTGCAAAATTTTTACTAACATTTGATTCCAAAGATTGTTCGTCTACCGGAATAACTATCCGCATATAAATCCTCCTTTATCAATTAAAAAATTATTTACCGAAGCTGGTCCAAGATTATTTCAATTCACCTTTCCTCAAAGCCCTTGCCCCCTGCCTTGTCCGTTACCCGGCCCTCTGCCCTGGCCGGCACCTTGCCCCCTGCCTTGGCCCCGACCCTGCCCGGCACCTTGACCTCTCCCCTGTCCTCTACCTGCGCCGCGTCCCTGGTCGGCACCTTGTCCCCTGCCTTGACCCCGGCCTTGACCTGCTCCTTGACCTCTGCCTAAACCCATACCTTGCTCCCTCCCAAATCCTAATTCATCATCCTGTCCCCGCCTTAAGCAATACTCACTGCCGCAAAAATTATCACTGCCGTCACCTTCGCAAAGCTGGTAATCGCCACCTTCAATCTTTAACAGCTTTCCTTCAATCAAGGATTCTGCAACCTTTCTCCTGGCATCGCTGTATATTCTTTGTACGGTTGTACGAGCAATATGCATCCGCTCGGAACATTCCTCCTGAGTCAGACCAACCAAGTCAATTAAACGAAGGGTTTCGTATTCATCAACTGTCATTAAAACCAACTGCTCCGGATCGGTCGGAACATCCAAAGGACCGAAGCGATTGCTATCCGGCAGACTGCATACTTTTCTCCATTTTCTCGGCCTTGCCAAGGGCAATTCACCCCCTATAACAGTAAAAGCAACAGTATTGAGCTGTTTACTGTTACTTTTACTATTCCCCTAATTAGTTATTTTTCCTCTAATAGGGCCTCTATTTCTGCCAATCTTTCTTGGAGAAAAGCTTTCTGCTCCGTAAGTAGCTCTTGCTGGGTTTTTGTAACAACAGGCACAGCTTGAGGGGCTACTCCATAACCCATTCCATAACCCATTCCATAGCCCATGCCTCTGCCAAAACCAAACCCCCGAGCCATTCTGGCCCCTCGACCGCGGCCGCCGCCAAAACCTAGGCCATAACCAAGATTGGCTCCCCCAAAACAGGGTCCCAACCTTCTACCTGTACCCATGCCCATTCCTACCGGGCCGGTTCCATCTCTTCCTGGCATCTTTACTCCTCCTTTCACTTAAAAAGTGTCAGCTGAGATCACCGGAATGCTGTTAGTTTTTTCAGATTAACCCCGGGCAAAATAGAAAGTTTTAATGTTGTGAGCATTTTAAAAAACCATCTTTGCAACCCGCTGAAAAAACAAAACCTACCAATGGCCCCACTCAAGTCCTTGTGATTTTATTATAACCCATTATGGGCATATGTCAATAACTTTTTTACTCTAACCTGTTTAACTCAGTAATATCGGCCCTTTGATCGGCAATTAGCTTAAAATCCAACAAAAAGCCACCCGATTAATAATGCAAGCGGCTTTAATTTTAGTTATAATCAGTCTTAGATGCTGAAATTATCTTTTGGAAGGAGTCTTTAGATGGAACTTATTGCTTTAATTTTAGCAATCGTATTCTTTGTGATCGGTTTTATCGGCACAATAATACCCGTCTTGCCCGGTGTAACTCTAATTTACGGCGGTATGCTTCTTTATGGATTTATGACTGGTTTTAGTAGCTTAGATGCTAACTTTTTCATTTTGCAAACCCTAGCACTGCTGCTGATCATTGCTACTGATTTCTTTGCTTCTGCTTTGGGTACCAGAAAATTCGGCGGTAGCAAACAATCCGCTTGGGGGGCCATTTTAGGCACCATACCCGGCTTAATTTTTTTGGGGCCAATAGGGATTATACTGGGGCCTTTTTTAGGGGCAGTATTAGTAGAAATGCTGTTAGGAAAGGAAGTACGACAGGCTGTCAACGTGGGCTTCGGCACCTTAATCGGTTTTATCGGAGGCACATTATTAAAGCTCATTGCGGAAACGATCATGGTTGTCTATTTTTTCATGCAAATTTAACAAAAAGCGTAAGGCCGAAAACTTTTAACCTTC
>JBBAFB010000063.1:0-12033 GCA_041655595.1 Bacillota bacterium | reverse complement strand
TATCATATCAGTAGTTTCTTTTGCTGCATTTGCAGATCTAGCCGCTAGATTTCTGACTTCTTCCGCAACCACAGCAAAGCCTTTGCCATGCTGGCCCGCCCTTGCTGCTTCTACTGCTGCATTTAATGCAAGTATATTAGTTTGAAAAGCTATTTCGTCAATAACCTTGATGATCTTAGAAATATTAGCTGAGGAGACATTGATTTCTTCCATGGCTTTTAACATTTCTTGCATCTGGCCATTGCCCTTCTCAGCGTTTGCCTTGGCTGTTTCAGCTAGCTCATTAGCTTGATTAGCATTAGCTGCATTTTGTTCAGTTTGGGTGGATATTTCCTCCAAGGAGGCGGTCAGTTCTTCAATAGAGCTGGCTTGCTCAGCAGCACCTTGAGAAAGGGCCATACTGGAATCCGATACCTGCCGTGCCCCCGAAGCAACCTGATCAGCAGCGGAGACAACATTGGATAAAACTTCATTATTTTTCTCCACTATTTCCCTAAGCTTTAAGCCAAGAAGATCCTTATCAGATTTCACATCAACGTTTATAGTAAAATCTCCATCCGCAATTTTTTCCGCCACCAAAGCTTGACCCCTGATATTATCTATCATTTTACTGAAAGACAAAGCAAGACTTCCAATTTCATCCTTGGAATCTGATTGAACATTAACATTGATATCACCTAGGGCCAACTTGTCTGCTGCATCTACCATCTCATTAACCGGTTTACTTATAATTCGAGAAATAAATATACCAAGAAGTATAGCAATTAGCACACCGGCCACTACTACGATAATCATAATTAAAGTTATGTTTTTGACTAAAGCTTGGTTTTCATCAGCCCTATCTTTGGCACCTTCGCTATTATAATTACCAAACTTCTCAAAACTGATTCTGACATTATCACCTACGGGCCCCATATCACCAAAAATAATTTCCTCTGCTTCTTCGAGCCGCCCTGACTGTATAAATCTGACATAATCTTTTGTCAGCCCTTTGTACTTATCCCAAAAAGGTGTCATTTCATCAAAGAGGGCCTGATCAGCATCTGCAACTATACCCTCATCATATAGTTGCAAAAACCTATCAACATCCGCTGTATAGTTCTCAACATTGCCAATTAACTTTGGAATTTCAGTTATATCCTCAGTCGCCAGCATCCTCATGTTATTAAATCTTATCCTTTGAAAAAATTCGGCTGCTTTCCCGGAATACTCTACTCCCATTAGATTTTCCTCATAAAGCAACACATCAGCTTCCGCAATTCTGTTAAGACTTACAAGACCTACCCCACCTATTACCCCGGCAATTACTGCTACTATTAAAAAACCGAGAATTAGCTTCGCAGCAATTTTCATATTATAAAACCACTTCATCTTTTAAACCCCCTTTAAAATATTTTATAAGGCTGAATTTAAATCTTCCATCTCATCCTCGGTTAGTAACTTTTCACAGTCGAGGATTAATTTCACATCATTCCCAACCTTACCAATGTTCTTAATATACCTATTGCTAAAACCTTTGCTAACTCCCGGCGGCTCTACAATACCTTCTTCCGGTATGGTCAACACTTCCGCGACAGTATCTACAATTAAACCGATAGATACATCTTTTACATCAATTACAATAACACAGGTTCTATCGTTATACTCTTTTTCTTCCTTTTTAAAGCGCAACCTTACATCCATCACCGGGATAATCTTGCCCCTTAGGTTGATAATCCCCTTTACATATTCGGGAAGCTCAGGTATTTCCGTAATTTCTTGAATCCCAATAATTTCGGTAACATATTTTATTTCTATGCCATAACTCTCTTTGCCTAGAGAAAAAGTTAAATACCTGCCTTTTTGTGTGTCCTCCTCCACTTCCATAATGTTTTCCTTTAACTCTGCCATCATCTCATCTCCTTTCTGCTTTAATGTTATACAAATAGTGCTAAGCCCTAAAAAAGAAGCCAAAAACAGTACCCGTAAATTTACAAATTAAACAAACCTCCGGCATCCAAAATCAAACTGATGCTTCCATCTCCCAACAAGGTACAGCCAGCCAAACCTTTCACTGTTTTCAACTGGCGGATATAGTCGGGTAATGTTTTTACTACCACTTGTTGTTGCCCTAATAATTCATCCGCAAAGACGCAAAGGTTTTTGGTATCCTGCTCTACCATAATGATGATGCCCTCAATAAAATTGGTTATTTTCGTTTCCACATTGTAAAGCTCATGTAACCGCAAAATGGGGTAACATTCCCCTCTAACCATAATCATTTCATTGCCCTGAGGATCGGTAATAATATCATTTTCCTCGGGCCTGAAGGATTCTTTGATAGAGGCTGTAGGTATGGTATAACGAGATTTGCCCACTTTGATATTCATGCCATCTATAATTGCCAGGGTAAGGGGAATTTTTAAGGTAATTGTGGTCCCCCCATCTTGAACACTATCTACGGAAACAGAGCCGCCGATGGTCTCAATATTTTTACTGACCACATCCATCCCTACACCGCGGCCGGAAAATTCTGAAACGCTTTCCTTGGTTGAAAAGCCCGGGAGCAAAATTAAATTAAAAACTTCCCCGTCTGACATATCCTCCTCGGATCTGTAAAGCAAATCATTTTCCTTAGCTCTTTTTAAAATGCCGTCCCTATCTAAACCCTTGCCATCATCCTTGATAATAATCAACACATCGCTGCCGGCATTTTTAGCCTCTATGGTGATGGTGCCGGATTTAGGTTTACCCTTTGCCAACCTATCTTCAGTAGGCTCTATGCCATGATCAAGGGCGTTTCGAACCAAATGCATGAGAGGGTCGGAAATATGTTCGATGATATTCTTATCTACCTCTGTTTCTTCACCTATAATTTCAAGCTTGACTTCCTTATCCAGCTTTTTACACATGTCCCTTGTAATCCGGTGCATTTTGTGGAAGGTGGCAGACAAGGGCACCATACGGATAGACATTACCATATCCTGCATTTCACTGGTAATTTTGTTTAACTGCCGAGCAGCCTTTTGGAAGTTATCAAGCTCCAAGCCCCTGAGATCCGGATTTTGCACTACCATTGCTTCTGCGATTACCATTTCCCCTACCAAATCCATCAAGGTATCTAACTTAGAAACGCTTACACTGATAATACTTTGATTAAGGGATTTTGAGTGGGCTTCCAGGTCCTGCTCTCTTTCAATCATCTTGATTTCTGGGGATTGGGTCTCCCTTAATTTAGCTTGCTGATTCTTTTCAAATTCAATTAACTCCTCTGCCCCTACTAACTCCTCCAGTTCCAGGTGCTTTAGAAAAATAGTGTCCATCAAAATTTCCCTGATAATCTCTAAGGAATACTCCGTACTAAAAAAAACTTTAAAACCATCCACCCTAATGATTTCTTCGGTACTATCGTCTTCTACAATATTGGAAGGAAAATAATGAAGATTACTTACCAAATCTTTCAAATTATGTAGCACCGTAAAAGCCCTTACATTCTCCATCTGACAACCTTCCTCAAAGTAAACCACCGCTTTAAACATCTTTTTAGCCGGGATAGGTGCAAAGCTATCCGAGCCGATATAATATTGCTGTTGTTTAATGGTCTCGGCTTTTTCGTTGTTCTTGCAGCTTTGATCGGAAATTTGATTAATTTTTTTCAGATCCCCCAGAAATACTTTAATTTTCTCGATCAATAGGCAAGAATCGGCTGTCGCTTCCCTGCCGTTTTCAATTTCAACAAGTTCTGTTTGTATAAAATCTGCGCCTTCCAAAATAAGATCAGTCAACTCGGTAAAGTCAATTTTTTGGGGCTTGTTTTCTCTGATAAAGTAAAAAAGATCTTCCATGGAATGGGCAAGGGATGCGATGCTGTTAAACAGCATCATCGCGGAAGACCCTTTAATAGTATGCATTATTCGAAAGACCTCATTGATATTGTGCTCAGTGTAGGAACTAATTTTTTCGCTGTTGATTATTACCTGCTCCAACTGCTCCAATAATTGGGCGGTTTCAAAAATAAACATTTCTAACATGGGTTCATGGGATAACTTTGACAATTAAGACACCTCACAGGTCAATTTTCCAACCACGCCGACAACAATTTCTGCTAGATCGAATTTAGTACTTTTAAAACATGCTCCTCGGAAAAAGGTTTAACAATAAAACTCTTAGCGCCGTACATAATGGCCTCCCTTACAAAACCCTCCTGCCCCATTGCCGAAACAATGATAACCTTCGCATTATTGTCAATCTTCTTAATTTCTTTCAGGGCTGTTAACCCGTCCATTTCCGGCATTGTAATGTCCAAAGTTACCACATCGGGGTTAAGCTCCCTATAACGCATAATCCCCACTTTCCCGTTCTCTGCCTCCCCGATAACTTGGTGTCCGTTCTTTTCCAGGATGTTTTTCAGGGATAATCTCATAAAAGCCGCATCGTCAACAATCAGTACTTTTTTCATAACTACCATACCTCCCCGCAACTAGCTCATTTTAGCTAACATTTGTCCAACACTTTCTTTATCGTAGCCAACATGCATTCTTTTACAGAAAATTTATAGTCGCCCATTTTCCATCTCAAAATTATTGTTTTAGTGAGGCCCAAAACAATATCCGCCAGCTCTTGGGCGGAAAAGTAGTCTTTTATTTCCCCGGCATTTTGACCCCTTTCAATCAGCTCGACCATAAAAGCGGAGCGTCCCTCTATGATTTTTCTCATTGAATCTTTTGTGTGTTCGTAATGCATTAGGGTCTCGTAGTTTAAAACAATGGCTGCTAAACTGGGATAGTTTTCATAAAGTTCTATAAAGGATTCAACCGATCCCAATATTTTTTCTTTGTAAGATATATTTCGCTTAAGCATTGTATTGAAAATCATGGTATCAAACCTGCCAAAGTATGCCACGACAGCTACTAAAACCTCATCAATGCTTTTAAAATGCTTATATAAAAGGGATTCCGATATCCCCTGTTTGGCGGCAATTTCTTTTGTAGATAAACCTTGAACGCCATTTTCGCTGATGATATCTATAGCAGCCAAAATCATGCTGTCTTTTCTGCTTACAAAATCTTTTTTCATAACAACCTCCAGTGGTGAGTGAATTTTAACTCACCCCCATATTTGCCATTATACAGGTCTTATTTTTCCTTGTCAATATATGTTGAAAAAAATAATATATTATCATATCATTAACATTTTATAATATATTATGTCGAAATTATTAATAGCGATGCACTGGGCTGCTTTTCTCGCGCGGATAATGATGAAGAAGCAATGTATACGACCAAAGGCACTAACCGAAAATAATAATATTAATTTTTCTCATGGGCTGCAGTCATCCCTAAAGGAAAAACTTGGGGTAACTGACAGGTATAGGGGCTAGTGGTATAACAAGTATATATTTGTCCCAGAAAAATCATACCGGAACATGTTGCATCAGCGGCAGGATATAATGCACTAAAAAAACCTGCCCTAGGGCAGGTTTTTTTGCTCAACTACTAACTGTGAAACAGCAGCAACCGTTTCCGGTGCAGATTTTGTTACATCATGCCGCCCATGCCGCCCATGCCACCCATGCCGCCCATGGCTGCCATTGGATCTTCTTTTTCTGGGATATCGGCAATCAAAACTTCCGTGGTAAGCATCATAGCTGCAATGCTGGCGGCGTTTTGCAAAGCGGATCTGGTCACTTTTGCCGGATCCACGATACCGGCAGCTATCATGTCCACATATTCATTGGTCAGCACATTATAACCTATACCAACCCCTGCTTCTTTAACCTTTTCAGCCACTACAGAACCCTCTGCTCCGCCATTGAAAGCAATTTGGCGAACAGGCTCTTCTAAGGCGCGTTTCACGATGTTGACACCTGTTTTTTCGTCACCATCTACATCTATGGCCTCGATTGCGGGAATTACATCAATTAAGGCTGCTCCGCCACCGGAAACTATTCCTTCTTCTACTGCCGCTCTGGTAGCCGCCAAGGCATCCTCAATACGTAATTTTTTCTCTTTCATTTCTGTTTCGGTGGCAGCACCTACTTGAATAACGGCCACCCCACCGGCCAGCTTGGCTAGACGCTCTTGCAGCTTTTCTTTATCAAACTCAGAGGTGGATTCATCGTATTCTCTCCTGATTTGATTGACCCTTTTTTCGATCTCTTCTTCGCTGCCCTTACCCTCTACAATGACAGTTTCTTCCTTGCCAATGCGAATTTGCCTTGCCTGGCCTAGCATGTCCAAAGTGGTGTTTTCTAACTTTAGGCCAACTTCTTCGGTTATAACCTGACCACCGGTTAAAACAGCTATATCAGCCAGCATGGCTTTGCGGCGATCACCAAAACCGGGAGCTTTAACGGCAACACAGTTAAAGGTGCCGCGAAGTTTATTAAGTACTAAAGTTGCCAATGCTTCTCCTTCTACATCTTCCGCAATCAGTACCAAAGGCTTACCGGCTTGAACAACCTTCTCCAGTACAGGTAAAATTTCATTGATAGAGGCAATTTTTTTGTCTGTCATCAAAATATAGGGATCGGTTAAAACTGCTTCCATTTTATCTGTATCAGTTACCATATAAGCAGAAACATAACCTCTGTCAAACTGCATTCCTTCGGTAAATTCCAAGGTTATACCCATTCCCTGAGATTCCTCTACAGTGATAACTCCATCATTACCAACAGCCTCCATGGCCTCTGCAATCAGCTTACCAATTTCTTCATCATTGGCAGAAATAGATGCAACCTGGGTGATGGCTTCCTTACTTTCTACCGGCTTGCTGATGGATTTAATTTCATCGGTAGCCACGGCCACTGCTTTTTCAATGCCTTTTTTCAAAATGATTGGGTTTGCCCCTGCAGCAACATTTCTTAAACCCTCTCTAACCATGGCTTGGGCCAAGATAGTTGCAGTGGTAGTCCCATCCCCGGCCACATCATTGGTTTTTGTAGCTACTTCTTTTACAAGCTGGGCCCCCATGTTCTCTAAAGGATCTTCTAAATCAATTTCTCTGGCAATGGTAACGCCATCATTGGTAATGGACGGGGAACCAAATTTTTTCTCTAACACCACGTTGCGGCCCTTCGGGCCTAAGGTAATTTTAACCGCTTCCGCTAAAGAATTTACACCCTTTTCCAGGGCATGACGTGCTTCCTCTTTAAATACAATTTGTTTAGCCATTTACTTCCCTCCTAAATACTTTATTTTACTATTGCCAATATATCTCTTTCGCTTAAGATTAAGTATTCTACCCCATCAAATTTCACTTCGGTACCGGCATATTTGGAATAAATAACACGATCACCCACCCCAACCTCAATAGCTATCTTTTCTCCGGTGTCCGACACTCTGCCGGAACCTACCGCCACCACTTCACCCTCCTGGGGTTTTTCTTTTGCCGTATCCGGCAAGACAATACCACTTTTTGTTTTTTCTTCGGATTCAAGCACCTTGATGACCACCCGATCACCTAATGGTTGAATGTTCATTTGAAAACCTCCTTCAATACTTGTTTCTTCTTTTGTTAGCACTCAACCTCAATGAGTGCTAACAATCAATTATAATAATAGGGAGAAACGTCTTGGAAGGCAAGTTTCTATTTTCTCCATTTTAAACGATTACAAGCCGTTTTCCCTTTATTATTCCATTTTACTCTTGTTTTCTGCCCCATTCTTCCTGTGGGGGAAAATTTTAGAACAAAATTAAATCTATTTAGTTTTATTCCCCGGATTTAAAATAAATATACTCGTTTTAAACACCTTTAGGGAAATTACTGTCCCTTATCAGCCTTGCCACATTCCCCCGCCTCGCCCTTCATAATCTGAATCCCGTGGGGCAGAGCAGGCAGAATGGCTTCTAAACATTCCCTGACGGCTTTGGGACTGCCCGGTAGGTTTACAATAAGTGTTTGACCACGGATTGCGGCAATTGCCCTAGATAGCATTCCATGAGGGGTGACCTTTAAGCTGACCCCGCGCATCACCTCACCAATCCCCGGTACTAATTTTTGGGCTACCTTTAGAGTGGCTTCCGGTGTGACATCTCTTGCCGCAAAACCGGTACCCCCAGTAGTAAAAATTAAATCCAAAGCAAGTTGATCACAATATTCCACCAATTTTGTTTCTATTAGCGGCTGCTCATCCGGAATGATTTCATAGGCCATCACTTGGCCATTAATTGCAGCGATTAACTCCTTAATCACTTTCATACTCAAATCTTCCCTTTCTCCGCGGAATCCCTTGTCACTTGCTGTAATAATACCAACTTTAATCATTTAAAAACACCTGAATCCAGTCCTGCTTTGCAACTATTTTTCCCATAATTTTTCACCTTCCCGTTTGAATTCGCCGCTTTTACCGCCGCTTTTTCGGACAAGACGAATATCGGTAATTTGCATCTCTTTGTCGGCAGCCTTGCACATATCAAAAATAGTTAAAAGTGCGACGCTGACTGCAGTCAAAGCCTCCATTTCAACACCTGTTTTACCTGTGGTACGGACCGAAGCCTCCACCTCTACACAGCCGGCTTCCGGGTCAAAGCGAAAATCTATTTTACTGCCGGTCAGCATAAGAGGGTGGCAAAGAGGTATCAACTCCGCGGTTTTTTTTGTAGCCATTATACCCGCAACCCTGGCAACTGCTAAAACATCACCTTTTGGTACATTGTTTTGTTGAATCAACTCCAATGTAGAAGCTGCCATGATTATTTTCCCCCTAGCTACGGCCTCCCTTGCGGTATCTGCCTTACCGCCTACGTCAACCATTAAGGCTTGCCCTTTGTCATCCACATGTGTCAATTGCCCCATCAATTTAACCTCCAATCTGTGACATAATTCTTGACTGACCCCAGGCATCCTTATTCATGGAATGCTCACGGGGTTTATTAACAATAGCCTGATAAAAAACAGCTTTTAACTCCTCCTGACCTCCACCCTGCCGCAAAATTTCTTTTAAATCATACTCAAGGTTTTTATGTAAACAGGGCCTTAATTTGCCATCAGCCGTCAAACGGATACGGTTGCATTGATGACAAAAATGGTTGCTTAATGCCCCGATAAAACCCAAGGTGCCTAAGGCTCCCGGTATATGAAAACAATCGGCAGGACCGTTGCCCGCAATGCTAGCAGCCTCTAAAGCATATTCAGCGGCAATAACTTTTTTTATCTGACCGATGGAAATAGATTCCCCCTCCTGTACTCCATCACTTTCTCCGATGGGCATCAGCTCTATAAACCTAATATGCAACGGTTTATCCAGGGTGAGCCTGGCAAAGTCCAGCCACTCATCCTCGTTAAAACCTTTCATTGCTACCACATTTATTTTGACTGGTTCTAATTTATATTCAAAAGCGGCTTCAATGCCTGCCAACACCTGCTTTAAATCTCCAACCCTTGTAATATAACGGTAACGATCTGCTTTTAAAGTATCCAAGCTGATATTAACCCGATCCAGCCCGGCCTCCTTTAGCTTCTGAGCTTGGGCGGCCAGTAAAACACCATTAGTGGTCATAGTAATATTTTTAACTCCCTCCAGCCCGGACATCTCTGCGATTAGATCGGTTAAACCTTTCCTGACCAAGGGTTCTCCTCCGGTTAGCCTGAATTTACTAAAACCTGCAGCCACAGCTACTTTTACCAACTGGAAAATCTCCTCTAAAGTTAAAACATCTTCATGGGTTTTTAAATCCACCCCCCCTGCAGGCATGCAATACCTACAACGGAGATTGCAACGATCGGTAACAGAGATACGCAAGTAATCAATTTTTCTTTGAAATAAGTCCTCCATTAATCTTCCTCCCTTTCCCACTGCGAAATGACTGCAAAGGTTCAGTATTAATATTTTACCTTTTTCTTAAAAATTCCTTTATTTTTGTTCGTGCTAAATCAGCTTCCAGCTCATCCAAATCTATAATTTGCACATCTGTTCTAGCTCTAATTTGATCTAAAAAGGGGTTGGGCTTCTTTTTTAAAACACCCAGAACGGGAATGTCTTTATCTAAGGTTTGCCGGACTATATCCGTAAACCCCGGAATATTCGCTTCTATTACACCTAGTTCATCCATTAAAATTAAGTTTTTATCCTTCCAGGCATTTGTTAAAGAAAAAACCCCAACCTTGAGAAAAATCTCATAATCAACTCTACTGTCTTGACCTTTTAAAATAAAAAAGTCGCTATGGTTATGAAGTTTGTCAATTTGCAAGTTAGGCAGGTATGGCTCTTTTGAGAAATCTACTAAACGAAAACCGTAGGTTTCCTTTTTTGTTAACACCCTCTGAACAAAAAAACCGCCTGCCCTGAATTCAAAAGGTCTAATTGCTTCTTTCAAAATTGTGGATTTCCCTGTTCTAATTTTTCCTGTCAGAAACAAATTGTTTGGCAAAACAAAAACTCCTTTAATTTAGAAAGCAGCGCAATACAACTACCTGCCTTCCCATCATTCTTTCATATGTAAAGGCGGGCCGCACTAGCCCACCGGTGGCAGAGACCGCCTCTACTGCTAATTTCTTAGAGAATTTTGTAATAGCACCTCTACCTCGGAATCACTTATCTCATAACGATAGAACAAAGAATAAAATTCCTTAATATCAGCTTGAAGATCACTTTTGATTACATCAGGATACAGTAAAGATGACAGCCATTGAACTCCGATAAAACGAACCACAGAAGGAGGGCGGTTAATCCAATCATAGGGATCCCCGGGTATTTCATAAACCTCTTTGTTCTTTACAGCTCTTACTTCCGACCAGCCCTTTTCTTTTAAGATGCTGTTGTATACGGAATGGCTTTTATCCCCATCAGTACTAATAATAATAACTTCAGGGTCCCATTTTAAAATTTGTTCCAAAGAAACCTGCATCCTGCGAATGCCCGCCGTTTCAGGTACCGCCACATTTTTTGCACCGGAAATATCGAAAGCCTCCGAATTAACTGTTCCGCTAATTTCCGTTTCTAAACCTTCTACACCTTGTCCATAATAGACAGCCACCTTTTCGGTATCAGCCAGGGATTGTAAATTGGAGGTAATGGCTTCTAAAGTTTTATCACAGTAAGCAGCTAGTTTTTCTGCCCTGTCCGCCTCCCCCATCACTTCCCCCAAAAAGCGATATGCCGCACCTGTCTTTTGTAGACTTCCATCCACCATTAAGACCGGGATACCCAGTTGGGTTTGAATTTCATTCGCTTCGCTTATATAGCCCTCGGATACATCCCCCACACTGATAATCAGATCAGGGGCGGCCTTTAGCAATTCTTCATTATTACCGGTATAGCTTGTTCCTTTCCATCTGCCTAGATCCGGCAAGTTTTGATACTGCAAAGCAATAAATGGCTTTTCGTTCTCCCTCAACTCACTGTTCCAACCTGCAAGCTTTTCGGGAGCCAAGGTATAAATAAGGGCGCTGCCCGTAGAAGATGTGGAAAAAACCTTTTTAACTTCTACAGGTATCTCAACCTCGCGGCCGGACATATCCTTCAAGACCCTAGTTGTTGCTTTTGGCTCCTGTAGTTGTTGGCTGTTGTTATCCTTTATATTAGCCGCCTGCTGACCGCAACCCACTAACAGGATAAAAGCAAGTGAAATACTAATTAAAACCCTTAAGGATTTCTTTTTCATTTACATGACCTCCTAAAATTAACAAGCTAAAAAGGGAATACAAATTCTTTTTTCTTCCCCGCTTTTAACTAAAGCATTGGTTATTTCTACTTCAATGTCGTAAATAGCTTTTAAATTTTCTTCAGTAATGACTTCAGCCGCTGAACCAGCACATAAAACACGGCCGTTTTTTAGCATAATCACTTTAGAATTGCAATAAATGGCGTGATCAGGTGAATGTGTTGACATAATAATGCTTAAGCCTTGATTAGCCAGTTTTTTAACATGGCTGAGCAACCTAATTTGATTGCCGTAATCAAGGCTGGAAGTGGGCTCATCCATTACCAGGATTTGGGGCTTTTGAGCCAAAGCCCTAGCAATCAAAACTAATTGCCTTTCGCCTCCACTAATTTCGGTGTAATTTTTATTTTCAAGATGTAAAATATTAACCATCGCCATTGCCTCCCTGGCA
>JBBAFB010000062.1:0-12120 GCA_041655595.1 Bacillota bacterium | reverse complement strand
CCGCCAAAAGCGCTAACCCCTATCAAGGAATCAATAAAACCGGCAGCATCGGTCTACCCTTCCCCGATACCATTATGAAAATTGTTGATGCGGAGGATGGGCAAAAAGAGCTTCCTCCCGGGGAAACAGGCGAAATAATCCTAAAAAGTCCGGATATAATGCTTGGTTACTATAAAAATCCCGAGGACACAAACCTCACTATTAGGGATGGCTGGCTATTTACAGGAGATTTGGGCTGGATGGATGAGGAGGGCTACTTTTATATAGTAGAGCGCAAAAAGGATTTGATTATTACCAGCGGTTTTAATGTCTACCCCAACGAAGTAGAGGATGTTTTGTATTCACACCCTGCTGTTAACGAAGCCTGTGTTGTAGGAATCCCTGATTCTTATAGAGGTGAAGCGGTAAAAGCTTTTATCGTCCTCCGCCCTGGCCAAGAAGTCGGTCCGGAAGAACTAAAGGCTTTTTGTGCCGAACAGCTAACCCCCTACAAGGTCCCTAGAACCATTGAAATACGTAACGAGTTGCCTAAAAGCGCCATCGGCAAAATATTGAGAAAGGAACTGAGAGGAGTAGGATAAATGATAACACAGACAGCATTAAACCGCCTTCATGACGAAACAGACCATTTACTCAGCTATCTTGATCTGTCCTATGATAATCAAAAAACTTTTATTAAGGAATTGCTCCCCTTTAGCTTTTTTTGCAGTTATTGGCCGGAGGAAATATCCTTAGCCGCAGGGGCTCACCCTTTTAGAGTTTTCTCTCGGGGCAACACCTATAGCCCTTCCAGTTTGCCCGCGTATTGCTGCACGGTTGCCAAGGGCTGTTTGGAGCTAGGTGAAAAGCTTTCCGCGGCCAAAGGTGAGCAAGGCTTTGGCTTATCAGGATTTGCCCATTCCTGCGATACCATGCAGTGCCTCAGTCAAATCTGGCTGAACACAATTAACAAAAATACTGTAACCTTTGTACCGCCAATTAATCTTGCCGCCTCAGGAGCCGCCGACTACACTGTAGCTGAGCTAAAAAAAGTAGTAAACAAGGTAAGTGAACTCAGGGGCAAGGAAATCACTGAAGAAGATCTTAGGAAGGCTATTCTTACCTCCAACAAAGTGCGCAGGCTTGTTTCCAGGCTGGAAAAATTGAGACCTTATTACCCTTCCGGCTTCATAGCTTCATTAGTAAGGGTGGCACAACTGGCTCCTAGACCGGAATATATTAAAACCATGGACAAAATCTTACCCCGGCTGGAAGATATTCAAAACATCGCTCGGGAAAACAAGATTCGGGTGCTAATCAGCGGGGCTGTGTTTGAAAACGAAGACCTGCACAACCAATTGGAAGAATTGGGCGCCAGAGTAGTTGCAGATGACAGCTGTAGCGGCTACCGGTATTTTGCAGAGCTAACGGAAGAAGACCTCAACCCCTTTGAAGCAATAGCCAACAGGTTAATAAAAAGGCCGAACTGCCCCTGCCGCCATAAAGGTGTGGCTGAAAGAGCAAATTATTTAAGCCAACTGGTAGAGGAAAGAAAGGCTCAGGGAGTCATCATTGCCCTTAGAAAGTTTTGCGAACCCCATGCCTGGGATAGTGTTTCCCTGGCAGAAAAGTTTAAAGAAATGGGACTGCCTGTCTTGGTTTTGGAAATGGAAGGCGCAACTCCCGGCGGACAAGAACGAACACGTCTGCAAGCCTTCCTGGAATCCATAGAAGGGAGGCCGGATAATGAGTAAAAACAAGCAAGCGGCAAAAGGCTACCTACCGTTAGATACAACTAAAAAATTAAAATCCACCATGGGAAAACACTATCTTTTAGCCCGCTACCATAAATATTGGGGCAGACCTCTAAATAAAAAGGTGGCTTGGGTTACCAGCGGCTTTCCTGTCGAAATACTGCGGGCCTTTAATGTCTTTCCTGTTTATCCGGAAAATTATGGGGCAGTCTGCGGGACGGCCCGGGTTAGTACGGAACTTTGTAAGGAGGCGGAATCAGCCGGTTACCTACAAGATCTTTGCTCCTATGCTCGCTCCAATATAGGCTCCATTACCAGAAAGGATCTGGCACCAGCGGGTGGGTTGCCGAAGCCCGATTTTATCGCCATTTGTAATAATATCTGCGGAACAGTTTTAAAATGGTACGAATCCTTGGCAAGAATCTATAATGTACCCATGTTTATTATAGATACGCCGTTTATTGTTGACCGGGTTGAAGAACATCATGTTCAGTATGTGCTGGACCAATTTAAGAATTTAATTTCGGAGCTAGAGCAATTTACCGGGCGACAATTCGATCTTGCTAAGTTAGAAAGGATTATTTCCTACTCAGATGAATCTATTAAGCTTTGGCAGGAAATCAGAAGCCTTTGTAAAACAAAACCGTCTCCACTCAATATTCCTGATATGTTCCTGCATCTGGCACCCATTGTTTCTTTACGGGGCACAGCGGAAGCCGTCAACTATTATAAGACCTTTAGAGGAGAGGTTTTAACGAGAGTTAAAAATGGTGTGGCCGCCGTGCCGGGAGAAAAATACCGGCTCCTTTGGGATAATATTGCCATCTGGTACAAATTATTTGCCTTTTTTAAAATGTTTACCGAAAGAAAAGCTAGCTTTGTTGTGGACACCTATTCCGGCGGTTGGGCCATGGATCTTTACCTAGGTAACCCTCTAGAAAGCCTTGCCGAAACCTATACAGCTATCTTTTTAAATAGATCAGTTGAATTTAGGGCCCAACAAATAGTAGAATTGATAGGTGAATACCAAGTGGATGGTTTCGTCATGCACTCCAACCGTTCTTGCAAGCCATATTCTTTGGTACAGGAAGAAGTACGTCGCATTGTTACTAAACAAACGGGAATACCGGGGGTGTTAATTGAAGCTGATATGGCTGATTCCCGGGCCTACTCGGAAGAACAAGTCAGAACTAGGGTGCAAGCCTTTATGGAAACACTTGAAATTATCTAACCTATCTGCTAAATATACTTTTAAGCAAATTTAACAATGACAATGAACAATGGGGGTGCCAAAACCATGGGCGAATTCTACCTGGGAGTAGATATTGGCTCTCTGACTGTCAAGGTAGTGCTGATTAACACCTCCGGAGAAATAATTGGTTCCGGTGTAAAAAGGGCAGGTTTTAAAGGAATAGAATATGCTACTGAACTAAGGGGTAGGCTGCTTGATGAAGCAGGTATCGCCTTGGATCAAATAGTAGCCACTGTTGCCACCGGCTATGGCAGGCTTAACTTCCCTGCCGATAAAGAGGTGTCTGAGATATCCTGCCAGGCCAAGGGCATTGCTCACTTGTTTCCGGATGTCAAAACTATTATTGATATCGGAGGGCAGGACAGTAAGGTAATCAAGCTAGGGCTAAATGGAAGGATCATTGATTTTAACATGAATGATAAATGTGCCGCAGGAACGGGGCGTTTTTTAGAGGTTATGGCCCATGCGTTAGAAATTAAGGTAGAGGAAATAGGTGCCTTGGCCCTTTTAGCTACTGAAGTCAGTTCCATTTCTTCCACTTGCACCGTTTTTGCCGAATCAGAGGTAATATCACATATAGCCCAAGGATCCTCTTTGGAGGGTATCGTGGCGGGAATCTGTCAATCTGTAGCGGAAAGAGTCTATGCCCTTGCAAGAAGAATTAATCCTGAGCCCGTTATATTACTAACCGGCGGAGTTGCTTTAAACGAAGGGGTGGTAAAGGCGGTAAGCAAAAAGTTTGCTGCTAATATATTGGTGCCCCCCTTACCCCAGATCACCGCCGCTTTAGGGGCGGCCCTCGCAGCTAAAAGCATAAGTGAAGACTAAAACCCAAGCCCTAGGGCTTGGGTAAATTTGCCATGGCCTCAACGTCCATTTCTTCTCCCGTCTTAAAAACAAAACCTTGATCAAGCAGGTATTCAATGATTTTCGGCAATGCTTCCACAGAAGTCCCATGGTTACCGCCATCATGGATTAAAACTACCATAGAAGGCCAAAGTCTTTCTTTAGCCGCCTGCCTTTTTACGTTTTCAAAGATTGTCTCCGCATCGGGTATGGGGCTTCTGGAATCGTAGGAATCAACATTCCAATGCAGCAGACCATATCCTTCCTCCCTGATCATTTTTTGCTTCTTGGTGTTAGTTAAAAACCGGCCGTAGGGCTCTCTAATCAGCTTAATTCGTTCGCCCACTATATCATAAACCAAATCCTCGGTTTTTTTGACCGAATCCCAAAAGCTTTCGTCACTGCCATAGGTATCCTTCTCCACATGATTCCAAGTGTGGTTGCCGACAACATGCCCTCCCTGATAAATCTGCTGAATCAGTTCAGGATGTTTCTCCGCATTAACACCTAGCACAAAGAAGGTCGCTTTAATCCCATAATCCTCTAAAATTTCCAGCACAGCAGGGGTATTATCGGGGTCCGGCCCGTCGTCAAAAGTAAGGTAAACGATTTTCCCTTCCTCGTTGTCGGGCACTTCGTTACCACCAACAATTAGTTGTCCTTCGGTTTCACCTTTACCGGTGGATTCCGGCTGTCCTGCTCCCTGGTTATTTGTCTGAGTTTCCCCATTAACTTCCTGTTCATCATTAATACCCGGCTCCGCCTCTTTGCCGCCGGGGAATTCTCCTTGATTACCCTCTTGTTGCTCCACCGGGGCAGGAGGTGCAGCAGGATCGGATTTCTCCAAGGGGTTAGCACTAGCCACATTAGAGGAATAGTTTAGATAATAATAGCCATAACCTAAACCACTGCCCACTACCAATGCCAATATCATACTCATTACGATAATAATTGTCTTTTTAGCCATTATGCTTCCCCCATAAGATTTGTCTTTTAAGCCGTTCAAGTTAAAACTATTTAAACCACCTGTTATATAGACGGTATTAGCGGAAAAAAGTTGCACCAAAAAACACTATTATACTGCCTCTTTCCTCCATTTTTTGTTTTCGACTTTTACCGCTACCACCCTTTTGATGAGAACCGCAGACTGAAAGCTGAAGGTCCTAGCTTTTATGAGTTATTCTTTGGCGTTTTTAAAGGGAAAAGCTATAATCCTTTGCGAAGTAAGAGCAACTGATCCAGTTATAGTGAAACCCCTTTAATAAGGGGTTTGATGAAACAGCAAAAACAAACAATATCAATTTCAAACAACCGCCGCACTTTATACCAGACGTTTCAACAGGGCCTTCCTATCCCCCGGCAAATAATCAATTAGGGGGATCTCCAGCATGGTATAGGCTCCCGGTTTCAGCCTGAAGGTTGCCCTTAAGGAAGCAACCATTATCTGGGCGGTTACAGCAGGGTTATTAATCCTCATTTCATATTTAAATAACTGGTTATCAGTTGTGCCGGAAACCCCTTTCCTTTCCATTAGAACACCGTGCCCCATATCAATCAGGTCATCAACCCTATTGACTTGGATAACATGTGTTTCATCATTGGCAAAATAACCATCTTTCAAAATGGCTTCTTTAATCGTCAGAAAATCCGCTTCCTTTGTCAGTTCAACATAAACCAAGCGCCGATGAATTCCACTGCCCAAGGGGATAGTAACGGATAAAGCATCCTTGACACCGGCAATAGCCTTTACTGCCACTGTATGCCCCATACTCATGCCCGGGCCAAAATTTGTAAAGGTTAAGCCTCTGGGAGCCATTAACTCCATTAAACCCCTCAAGATGGAATCAGTACCCGGATCCCAGCCGGCAGAAACTATGGCCACCCTTTGGTGGGTTTTGGCTTGGACATCAAGCTTTTCCCTCAGCTCCAGTAAAAGTTGCCCATGCAAATCAAAGCTATCCACTGTGTTGATACCCAATGCCAGACATTCTACGGCCTGCTGTAATACTAGGCGGGTAGGAATTGCTAGAACCGCTCCTTCTACTCCGGAAAGTTCAGCTAGATTAGAAACGAAGGGAACCCCCGCCAACATTTTTTGATCCCCCGGCAACCTGCCCGAGCGTCTTACCACCCCTACAAGCTGCAGATCAGGAGAAGCTTGAATTGCGTTAACTGCAAATTGACCAACATTGCCGTAGCCAATTACTGCTACCTGCCTTTTTGCCGGCATTAAAAGAACCCCCCGCTAAATGGTATCTAAGTTTTAGTCTAATTTAGGACAATGTTCGCAGACACTACAAAAATCTGCTTTATCATCTAAAACAATACAATAAGAATCTGGATCCTTCCAGCAAACCTTCGCATAGTTAACCGGTCTGTCCTTTACATTATCCCCGGGGCCATCACAGTTTTTAAGCCACCAGCAAGGGTATAAAAGTAACATTTGCTTTACACCCGCTAAATTCAAACCTTTGGTTTCGATTAAATTGTTTATAAATTGCAGGCGTTTAAGATCGCTGTTTGAATACAAACGCTGTTTGTTACTGCGAGCGGGTTTTAACAAACCATTTCTTTCCCACACTCTGAGGGTTTCAGGGTGAACCCCTATCAGCTCCGCAACTACCCCAATGGTGTACAATGGCTGATCAAAATTAAACTCTATCATTATTTCTGCCTCCATATACAGTCATTTTTATTGAAACAACATTCTTTTAATCCACTTAATTATATTCTCTTTATTAATAATTGTAAACACTTCAAAAAAGTTTTTTAAATTATCGAATATATTCTCCGGTTCTTCGAGCTCATTTTTAAAATTTCGCAGTTAAAATCAGGTAGCACAGCCTTCTAATCCCTTTTAACTGTTTTTAACTTATTTTAAGGACGCTTTTTGTTGATAGTTGCCAGAAGGGGCAACTATTACCTGGCATAACCTGCAACTATACCAACTCAATATCGTCTATAATTTAAGTGGCTCCCGTTGAGCAATTAATTCATAAACATTATTTTAAGGAGGGACTGAAATGAAGTCCAAATTCAAAAAATTAATCATCCTATTCTTTATGGTAGCTTTTTTATTTCCTATCCTGGTTGGTCCCGTTGCCGCAGCCCCCTTGGCCCATGACCCGCTGAACTATTTTGTCTATTATATGGAGGATAGCAATCAGTTTTATTTTTTAGTGACCAACCCTTCCAGCCAGACCGTTAAACTGAACTTTGCCACCGAAAAAGAGTTTGATTTAGTGGTTCAAAGAGGTAATCAGGTAGTCTGGCGTTATTCCGACAACAAAAAATTTAACAATAGCTTTAAACAGGAAAACTTTTTACCCGGACATGCTAAGTTCTACAAGGTTGATGTACCTAAGCTCACTTCGGGCAACTACACTGTTAATGCTTATTTTACCGGCGGCCCTTCCGGCGGACGCATTGTGGCCCAAACTCAAATAAACCGGGGCAACCAAAATAGCTGGAAACCGCCCGTGACGGAAGCACAGGGCTTAAGCTACCGCCTTTTTGAGGGGAGCAATCAGGACTTAGTCTTTGTTGTTGAGAACAACTCTAAAAAAAATATTAAACTAAGCTTCCCTTCCGAACAAGAATTTGAAATTGTTGTTTACAATTCCAGTTGGAACAAGGTTTGGCAGGATTCCTGGAATAAATGGTACTCGCAAAAAGGCAAATCAGAAGTTTTGGCTCCAGGGCAGGCAAAGATATACACTACCAAATTACCCAAACTGGCCAATGACAGTTACTACGCCTATGCCTATTTTATGGGCAGTAACAGGCAGGATGCAGTTACTTCCCTAAACTTTAACACCTACCCGGGGGGAAACTGGAACAATGGTAATTGGAATGGCAGCCCCAACTGGGAGTTGGCTAATAAGCTGAGCTTTGCTGCTTGGTTTAACGGCGGTAAGCAGCCTCAAATTGCCTTTGAAGTTAAAAACAAAACTCAGCAGCCTGTAAAAATAGCCTACCCTGTCAGCAAAGGAATTGAGGTCATTGTTAAAGGAGATAATGGCTTCACCTGGCGCTACGGTAACAACCTGGGAGCCCTAAGCACCACAGAAATTGCTGCAGGCGGTGCCAGCTATAGCTTCGTCTATTTGCCAGATCTGCCTAAAGGAAATTATAAAGCAGAAATTTATTACCATGCTTATTCTTCCGTCACGCCCGCATCTGTAACCAGCTTCAGGATTTAGCAACCGACAAAAACTTAACCACAAAAAACTAAGGCAGACAAATTTGTCTGCCTTTACTTTACCTATTGCTAAACTGCCACCTATCCATTCCACAATCGGTACCAAGCTACTGTTTGACCCCTAATCATTGTTGGAAGTTCCCCTTGAATGTCACTACTGCACTTAGGGTTAGGTTGTGCTTGTCCGCGGGCAAGCCAAAGAATCGCTCCCACAGCATGATTACCAGGATGCGGTGGAGATGGTCCGTTCCCGGGTTTAGGGATTTTCTTCGTAGCAGATACCAATCAGCCCCGGACCAGCATGAACCCCCATCACCGGACCAATCTGTCCAAACCAAGTCTCCTTTATTTTAGTTGTGGTACTTTCTTTTAACTCATCAAAGATTGCTTTTGCTTCTTCTAAAGCATCACTATGGGCCACAAATAAATTAATTGTTTTCCCCCTGGTCAGCTCGTAAAAAATTTCTTTCAACTTGACCAGCGATTTGGCACGCCCTCTGATTTTGCTGTAAGTGTAATATTTGCCATCCTCGTTGATGGAGATTATCGGCTTAACGTCCAGCACCTCTCCCAAGGTGCCTTGCACTAAACCAATGCGCCCGCCTTTTTTTAAGTACTCCAGAGTTCTAACCACAAAAAAGACCTTAATTCTTTTCTGGGCTTCATATAGTTGTTCGACCAGGTCCCTAAACCTGTAGCCCAAATCCCGCAGTTTGACAGCTTTTAAAACCAGAAAGCCTAGACCCATGGATAGAGCTTTAGAATCAATCGCTTCAATCTCCAGCTCGGGAAAATCCTGGGCGACACTTTTAACAACATCCAAGGTGCTGCTTAAACCCGATGAAATATGAATAGTAACGATCTGGGTATAGCCTTCACCCTGTAACTTTTTAAATAAAGCTCTAATCTCTGCCGGGCCGGGCATGGAGGTACTGGGAGTTTCCGCCGGCATCCGTGCATAAACTTCCTCCGGCTTAATTTCAATACCGTCAAGATATTGTTCCGAATCGCTAAAAACAACTCTGAGGGGAAGAATATGAAAATTAAGCTTCCTAGCCAACTCTAACTCAAGATCACTGGTACTATCCGTTACAATTGCAATTTTAGTCAATTTAATATCCCCCATTCACCAAATTAAGCCTTTTGAAAACAATTATGCACAAATATTGGCTATTTGCTTACATTGTAGCCGATTTTTGCTTTTAAAACAAGGATAATTACCAAAATAAGGCCCCGACAACAAATTAAGTCCTTAATTGGAGAAACATCCTAAGGAATTTACAAGACTAAGCTGCCTTCAGTCCAATTCGTGAATAAAAAGGCCGCTTCTAAGCTTTGGCTCAAACCAAGTAGATTTTGGCGGCATTAACCGATCGGCATCGGCAATTTCCATCAACTCTTGGATGGTAGTAGGGTAAAGGGAAAAAGCTACCTTCATTCCTTCCTTGACCCTTTTCTCCAATTCCACAAGTCCCCGTATGCCACCCACAAAATCAATTCTATCATCGGTACGAGGATCCGCAATGCCCAGGATGGGTTCTAGAAGATTGTTTTGCAAAATAGAAACGGCTAAGCTTGAAACAGGCTCCCGGCTGTCAAAACTGCCCTCCTTGGCTGTAAGCTTGTACCACCTTCCGGCCAGATACATGCCAAAGGTTTGTTTGCTTTTTGGACGGAAGGGCTTGGTAAGAGCCTCCTCAACAGTAAAAGCTGCACCTATCTTTTGCATAAACTCCTTCTCCGTCAACCCGTTTAAATCCTTAACTACCCTATTGTAATCCATTATTTCCAACTCGTCGGACGGGAAAAGAACTGCCGGAAAATAATTAAAATCCTCCTGCCCTGTAGGATCGGTCATGTCTCTTCTCTTTTTCAAGGCCACATTCACTGCCGAGGCCGCCCTATGGTGGCCGTCTGCTATGTAGAGGGAACTAACTGCCTGAAGCAAGTTTACCAGCTGTTCTACTACTTTTTGCCGGTTAATTTGCCAAACCTGATGCCGGACTCCATCTTCGGAAATAAAATCATAAATAACTTGGTTGTTTTCTATCCATAGCTGCAGTAGCTGAGAAACCGAGGAATTCGCGAGATAAGTCAAAAAAATCGGTCCCGTATGGGCATTGCAATACTCAATATGTCTGGTGCGGTCCATCTCCTTATCCATTCTTGTTAGTTCGTGCTTCTTTATTCTGTTGTCCAAATAATCATCCACCGAAACACAAGCTACTAAACCCCTCTGTGTTCTGCCTGCCATAGTCTGTTGATAAATATAAAAAGATGGGGTAGAGTCCTGCAGAAAAACTCCTTCCCTTTTGAATTTTTTGTAATTCTCAGCTGCTTTTTCGTAAACTACCTGACTATGTAGTTCAACATCCAAGGGCAAATTGATTTCTGCTTTGTCAATATGCAAAAAGGAATATGGATTTCCTTTCGCCATTGCTCTGGCCTCCTGACTGTCCATTACATCGTAAGGAAGGGCAGCAACTCTGGCCGCCAGTTCGGAAATTGGTCTAATCGCTTTAAATGCTTTAATAATGGCCACAATAAACCTCCTTTAATTTATCCTTTAGCCCAATAACTGCAAAGCCGCCGCCTTTAGAACAGCAACTGCCGCTTGCAACTGCTCCACCGGAACATATTCATCCACTGCATGAGCCTGGTCCAAATACCCCGGGCCGAAGGTTAAACAATGCGGTGAACCGACCGTGGCAGCCAAAATTGCGGCATCGGTATAGGCAGGAAAACCGGCAATTTCAAAATCACCGACCACCTCTTTAACGGCCGCTTGAAATCCTAGCAAAAGAGGCGAATCTGCAGGCATCTTTAATGGTTTCCTCTTAAGGCCCAATCTTTCCCAGGTAGCTTTTGCCCCGGACACCTTTGCCAGACCTATTTCCAACGCCCTATCAACTAGGCTGTCCGCTTCTTCAATGGACATAGGAAATGTGACCCGCATATCTACTTCCGCCTCGCAATAATGGGGTACTATATTAGTCTTTAAACCACCGTTAATTCTGCCTAAATTAATAGTGGTTGGGCCCAAAAGCTCATCTCGATAGGGCAGGTTGGCAATCAACTCCTTTAATGAAACCATAATCTGGCTGGCGGCGTGAATGGCATCCACCCCTTTATCCGGCTTGCCGGCATGGGCCATCTTGCCCCGGGTGGTGATTTTATACCAATTTGGTCCTTTGTGGGCAGGCATTAATTTTAAACCGGAGGGTTCAATTGCCACCAACAAGCTGTCTTTACCGACCAAGCCATTTTTTAAGGCAGTCATGGCTCCTTTCATTTCCTGCCCTTCTTCATCCACCGTTGCTAATAAAATTAACTCTCCCTTAAGCATCTGTCCCATAAGAGCCAAGTCTCTAATAGCCACTAAAGCTGCGGCCAAACCGCCTTTCATATCCGCGCTGCCTCTGCCGTAAAGACGGCCCGCCTTAATTCTCCCGCCAAAGGGGTCCTCTGTCCAACCCTCACCGACGGGAACCGTATCCATATGTGCCAGCCAAATTAACGCTGTAGAACCATACCCCTTGTTTCCAACCCGTGCAACAACATTAAAGCGATCCCCTTCCACCTGCTCCTTCCAAGCTGTAACTCCTTGTTGCTGCAACCAGTGAAAAACGTATTCCCCGATGGCTTTTTCGCTACCATTGGGATTCTCGCTGGGAATTTTCACTAACTCCCCGGTTAAATTAACAACTTCACTCCAATCGGCTTCCTTTAACATTCTAACTCACCTGTTTCTGATATTTTCTCATTTATTATATAGCATTTTGGAGGATTTAGCACAAAAAATAGCTCCACCCATGGGTGAAGCTATTTTAGATTTACTGCTTAGATACCTTCAATTTTCACATTTACATATCTCGGCCCGTCATAACCATCCGGCACCGGATATTCCGAAGGATCATCCAAGGCCTCTCCATATTCCGAGCCACCCGCAGGGAAAGTATCGGTAGTAAGCACCAGGTGAATTATATAATCAGCCTGTATCGCCGATAAGCTGCCCTCATCTACTTTTTTCTGAGCAGGTGCCACTATATGTTTTGCAAAAACGCTGGCAGGCATTCCGCCCACTTGGG
>JBBAFB010000061.1:0-12253 GCA_041655595.1 Bacillota bacterium | reverse complement strand
TGCTTTTAAAGAACAAATTGAGGATCCTGAAAACAATCCTTTTCCCACTCCTTCCGGCAAGATAGAGATTTTTTCGAAAGATCTTTACGATATGGGGAATCCTGAGGAAATACCCGCGGTACCAAAGTACATTGACAGCTGGGAGGGGCCAAATGATCCATTAAAAGAGAAATACCCCTTGCAATGTATAGGTTGGCATGTGAAAAGGCGAATTCATTCCACTCACGATACCACGCCTTGGCTAGAGGAAGTTGAGCCTCAGTCTATTTGGATTAATTCCCAAGATGCTAAGGCGAGGGGGATTAATAATGGGGATAAGGTGAAGGTCTATAACGACCGAGGTGTAATGGAAATACCCGCAACAGTCACTGTGCGCATTATGCCCGGGGTAGTTGCCATACCTCAGGGTGCTTGGTGGACTCCGGATAGCAGAGGTGTTGATATCAGAGGAAATATTAACACGATCACAAAATATCATCCTACACCCTTGGCTAAGGGCAATCCTCAGCATACTAATCTTGTACAAGTGGAAAGAGTTTAGGAGGGGGGTACAAAAATGGCCAAACAACTAGGGTTTTATTTAGAACAGAATTATTGTATTGGCTGTAAGACTTGTCAAACAGCCTGTAAGGATAAAAATAATTTAGATGTGGGTTTACTTCTAAGAAAAGTATGGCAGTTTGAGGGCGGAGGATACAAGAAACAAGGCAATGGTATGGTCAATACGGTTTACTCCTATTGGCTGTCAATGGCATGTAATCATTGCGAAAATCCAAAGTGCGCAGAAAACTGCCCCACCGGAGCCATGTATAAAAGAGCTGAAGACGGTATTGTCATGGTTGATCCCGATAAGTGTATAGGTTGTCGGTATTGCACCTGGTCATGTCCTTACGAGGCTCCCCAGTATGACCCGGTTTCCAAAAGGGTTGTTAAATGTGATTGCTGCGTGGATCTCCTGGCTAAAGGCGAAGAGCCTGTTTGTGTAGCTGCTTGCGTAATGAGGGTGCTGCATTTTGGTGATATGGAAGAGTTAAAGAAGAAATATGGGGATATAAAAGAGGTTAGGGGCATGCCTAGCGCAAGCTACACAAATCCATCCCTCATAATTAATCCTCATAAAGGAGCAGTAAAATAAAGAGAGGAGGCTTTAATGATGCAAGATTGGGCATTAGTGATTTTTACTCTGTGCATTTCAGCGGCAGCCGGAGGGAGTATTTTTTACGCTTTAAAAAGGCAGCAGGATGCGGAGTTAAGTTTGGAACGTGGTTTTCTTTATTTAATAGGTTTAGTGGGTGTCGGCATGTTGGGATCTCTTTTGCATTTAGGCAGACCTCTTGCAGCTCCTTATGCTATTTTTAATCTAGGAAGCTCTTGGTTAAGTAGGGAGATTTTATTTGCTGTTGCTTTTGCTCTTTTGCTAGTGATCTGTTGGTTTTTGGAAAGGCAAAATAAGCTTAACACCAGCCTAATCTGGTTAAGTAGCATAGTGGGTTTGATTTCGGTTTTTAGTATGACTCAGATTTATATGTCAACTTTAATACCTGCCTGGCAAAGTTGGTATACAATTGTAGAATTCTTTGTTGCCACTGCTATTTTAGGTGTTGTTTTCGCCATGTTGACCCTTCCGGGGGGTTATGGCGGGCAGCAGTATAAATGGGTTCTTCTGGGGGCAGTATTACTGCAAATAGCTCTAATGCCTAGCTTTTTTGGTTTCTTGGGTGTGAGCACGCTAGCCGGACAAGCAAGTATATCTCTTTTGGCGGGAAGTTTTGGTATCCTCAACATCGTAAGATGGCTTTTAGTTGTTTCAGGTGTTGCTTGGTTCGTAATTTCTCCCCCCAAAAACTCCCACTCGTTGCCAGTGGCCCTTTTACTAACAGTAGGGGTGGTACTGGGAAGGTATATATTCTATGTTACAGGTGTTGTAATAACAGTCGGTATGCTGGGAATGTAGCGGTCCACAGGTTGTTGTAATGATAAAAAAATGATTTTATTGATTACTTGGGTAAAAGTGTAACAGGTTTCTTTTGGCAAGGTCCAATTAAACTTGTATACGCTAAAAGTTATGTTTATACTTAGGGCGGACTTGATTAAGGTTCGCTCTAAGTTATTCTAGAAAACAATGGTTAATAAAGGCTACTGTATAGTGCTATGAGTTGGTTTGATAAAGTTTTTCGAATTTAAGGGGTGAACGACTGATGGGGTGAATACCTTTAGGCATATCTGTCCGAGAAATTGTTTTAATAGCTGTGGAATTATATCTAAAGTGAAGGGCGGACGCTTGTTAAGCATTAAAGGGGATATTACTCACCCTTTTACAAAGGGACAATTATGTGCCGCGGGTAATGCTTATTTAGATGTACTTTACTCTCCTGACAGGATTCTTTATCCCATGAGACAACTGGGGAGAGGTACGGGTAATTGGGAAAAAATTAGTTGGGATCAGGCACTTACTTTAATTTGTAATGGAATTCTGGAATTAAAAAGGCAGTATCAAACTACCTTACCCCTTTGGGTTGAAAACCACTCGGGCAATCTTGGGATTCTCCACCACGCATTAAGGGGTTTTTTTAATAGTATTGGCTATGTGAGCTACACAGGAGGACAATTATGTAGTAGCGCAGGTATCGATGCCTTTTTGTATACCTTTGGGGAATTACCTTACTCTAATCCACAAGGGATAGTACATTCAAATCGGGTTTTTATTTGGGGCGGTAACCCGGCTTGGACCTCCAGCCACCAGATGAGAAATTTGCTTAAAATGAAATTAACGGGAAAAAAAATTATTGTAATTGATCCCCTTTATACCGCCACTGCAGCGTTAGCAGATTGCTATTATCAAATCAAACCGGGTGCAGACGGTGCCTTAGCCTTGGCGATGGCTAAAATACTGATTAGAGATAAACTTATTGATCAGGAATTTATTGATAAAAACACAAAGGGATTCAGCAGTTTTAAAAATTATCTAGAAACCATTGATTTGGCTTGGGTTGAAAATGAAACCGGTCTTTCCGGGGGGGATATTGACGACTTAGCAATGCAGTATGGAAAGGCAAAGAATCCTTGCATTCTAACGGGTCTTGGCTTGCAAAGGTATTCAAATGGAGGTCAAACCATCAGGGCGATTACGATGCTACCCGTGTTAACCGGCAATATAGGTAAGGAGGGTAGGGGCATTTACTATGCTCATTTTAAAGCAGATGTTTTTCCAAAAAGATTTCTGTTTCACAAACCCCCTCTCCAACCTGAGGGTGATGCCGGCAACAATCATCATCGCTATTTACCCATACATCGTTTAGGCAAAGAAATTATGGCAGCTACGGATCCACCAATAAAAATGGCCTTTATCTCTAATAGCAATCCCCTTAGCCAACATCCTAATAGCGAAGAGTTAAGAGAAGCATTTAAAAGATTAGATTTAGTGATAACTGTTGATAGGTTTGTAACTGCCACAGCAAAAAAGGCGGATATATTTTTGCCTACCACAACTTTTTTTGAGCATGAGGATCTAAGTTGTAGTTATTGGCATCCCTGGATTGGTTATAACCAAAGGGCAATTGAGCCTTTGGGTGAAGCAAAAAGCGATATAGAGATTGCATGCCTGTTATCAAAAAAAATGAATGAAATAGAACCCGGAAGCAGTGGTTTTCCCACTGGTAAAACCGAGGGGGAATTCATTGAAGAGGAATTAAAAGTTTTCAAAGAAAAAGGTATCCCATCAAAAATTGACCAATTGAAAACGAAAGGCTATTGTTTGGGGTTTAACCAAGATATTGCCTGGAAGGATTTAAAATTTTCAACTCCATCAAGCAAAATTGAGATTTTTAGCCAGGAGGCCAAGCAAAATGGCTTGCCTGCTTTGCCAAAGTATTTGGAAAATAAAAAAAGCGTGGCCGCATATCCCTTTCGCTTATTAAGTCCCCATCCACAAATGGGCATCAACTCTCAATCAATCAAAACACCATTTTATTGCCAAAATGATACTAGGTATGCTTATATAGGGCCGGAAACCGCGGTGATTTGTTCACTGAAGACAGGGGATTTTGTAAGAGTTTATAATGCTAATGGGGAAATAAAGATAAGAATACAAATACTGCCAACAATACCTCCAGAAGTCATAGTTTGTTACCAGGGCAAAACTTTAAGCGGTATCAAGACAATTAATGTTTTGACCTCTTCACTGCCATCGGATATGGGAGAAAAAAGTTCAGGTCATAAAGGAGTTGCCTACCACGATACATTTGTGGGCATACAAAGGGTGGGATAATAATGGAGCAACGGCTAGGTTTTGTTGTTGATTTGGCCAAGTGTTTGGGCTGCCGCAGTTGCGAGTGGGCTTGTTACAATAACCATTCCTGGGAAACACCTTTTCGTTATTTGCGAGAATTTTATCAACAGGATAAAGGGAAGCTTATTTACCTGAAATACTCCTATGGGTGTAATCACTGCGAAGAGCCGGAGTGCATTAAAGCCTGCCCGGAAAAGTCGTATTATAAAAAACAAAATGGCATTGTTTTGCATGATATAACTAAATGCAGCGGCTGTGGAGATTGTATTAGAGCCTGTCCTTTTGGCGCACCTCAATATAATTCCAGTTTAGGTATTGTTGATAAGTGTGATCTATGTGTCAGTAGGCTGGAACAGGATTTGGACCCCTATTGTGTAGAGATTTGCCCTGTAAATGCAATCAAAGTGGTAGATTTTAAGAAAATTAGGGAAGAAAATTTTTCAAAAGAGTGTGTGGGTTTTACTTCCATAGAGTTGACCAGACCCGCTATTAGATTTAAAAAGATGGATTCACAGCGGCAAATTCTGATCATAAAAGATAAGGAGGCCCGATGATGAGTAATCTCAACTTGCTGGAGCTTTATCAAAAAAGCATGGAAGGGATGCTTGACGGAAAAGGTTTGCCTTATATTTGTTTATTGTTAAGTAAAAAAATGAACTGTCCTGTCATAATTGTGGATGATATTTTACGTGTTATCGTTTATCAGGATGTGACAGGTGAAGGACCTGCGTTGGGCGAATTCTTTGATCCCCTAAACCAGGAGGTAAAGTTGTTTCGTAAACCCATAGGTAGTGGGGCGGGTAATGGGGCTTTGGGTGAATTAATTTTGTTAACGGAACAGGAAATTTTAGAATTGGAGCAAACTACTCTGGAGGCTATTTCCCAAGTAATAGCTATTCAAATGGCATTTGAAAAGGAACTTTTATCTATTGAAAGGCAATATCGTGATGAATTTGTTTATGATGTTCTTCATAATAATATTTCTACTCGGCAAACTATGATAAGGCGAGGTAAATTTTGGGGGTGGGATTTGCACGCACCATACTCTGTTATCATTATTAAACCTTCTGTGGAAAAAAAGATACACATTGGTGTTACCCTAGAAAAGATATATTCCTTGATTTCCTCCTTTGTTGCTAAGGTTGAAGGAGTTGATTTATCTCTAAGTGAAAATGAAATTGTGCTGCTTTTTCGTCAAATGGCAGAAGATAGGGAGCATAAGCAATTTGTTTTGGACAAATTGAAAGATATTAACACTCTAATTAAAGAAAAGCTTGCTGTTAGTTTAAATATTGGGGTAGGTAGTATTCAAAATTCTATGGAACTATATAGGAGTTATCATGAAGCAAAACAGGCGATTTTGGTCCGGGAGTGTTTGGGCGATACGGAGTGCATTTCATTTTATGAGGATTCGGGAATTATGCGTTTATTATTATCAGTAGGGGAATATCAATTAAAAACTTTTGCCTACGAGCACCTTGGGCCTTTGTTAAACTTAGATAAGGCAAATTCAGAAGAGTTAATCACCACTTTAAATGTTTACTTCGATAATGACGAGGAACTAGGTCAGGCATCAAAGGCGCTTTTTATCCACCTAAATACACTGAAATACCGATTGAATAAAATACAGGAGCTTTTGGGTATAAATTTAAAAAACTTGGAAAATAAATTAAATCTATTTTTCGCTTTGAAATGCTACAAAATACAAATGCAAAAAAATACTACAGAGTAGCTGTTTTTTTTGATTTGAAGGGTTGCAAATCAAATACTTGCTTTTATTAGGCTTTGTGAAAGGGGATAAATATGACTAAGGAAATAATTTTACAGTGGTTGGAAGGCAGAGAGGTGGTTTATGCTATTTTGGGAATGGTTTTTTACCGGGGCCCCGAAGAAAATGTTCTATCTTCTTTGTTGGAAAACGATTTTCTGCGGCAATTGGGAGAAAGCATGGATGATCAACTGATTGACGAAGGATGTACGCAAATGCATAATGAGCTGAAAGCAAAATTTCAGGATGATCAGTATAAAAAGGCTTTGTGGGAGGAATATAACAGGTTTTTCGTGGGCCCGGGCCCCCTAGAGGCACCTCCCTGGGAGTCCGTTTACCGTTCTAAAGAACGCCTAATTTTCGGCAGTGAAACTTTATCTGTTAGGAAGTTTTACCAAGATTTTGGACTGGCCATCAAAGATGGGAATCGGGAACCGGATGATCATATCGGGCTGGAATTGGAATTTATGGCTTTTCTTAGTAAGCAGGCATGGGAATTAAAAAAGGCGGACGGTGACATAAGCCATTTTATGGAGGCCTCCAAAAGGTTTATGAAAGAGCATCTACAGGAATGGGTAGCGGATTTGTGTCGTGATCTGGAAACAAAAGCTAGTAAAGATTTTTTCAAAGGGTTAGCAAAGTTAACTAAAGGTTGGGTTGAGTTGGATGGGGCTTCCCTTGTCCGGTGGGAGACAGAATCCCAGTGAAGTTTTTAATTTATTTATGGCTTGAGGACTAAATAGCCCGGTAAAAAATGCGGTTAACTACCGCTTTTTTTATTGTTTGCAGTTTCCAGTTCATAAGCCAAAATTTTTTTCATATAGTTAAAAGGGGGGAGGGGGCTGGCTGATGGTGAAAAGAAGACTATATCTTTTTTTGGGTTTTTTGTTTTTAGGCTTCATCTTGATTGCCAGCTATCCCGGTACATTTGCCGACATGTTCTTTAAAGAGCAAGGTGCTACCTCCTTTCCGGAAGAGAGCTTAAAAAAAATTTTAAAGGATAAGGGATTTAGCAAAAAGCTGCAAAAACCTCTACTTTATATTTCTAAATCTAAATGCAGGTTGACTCTTTATGAAGGTGGAATTGTTCTTAAATCCTATTCGATTGCCATGGGGCAAAACTTTTTAGAAGGAGCAAAGGAGCGGGAAGGGGATCGCCGTACCCCGGAGGGACGTTATTTTATAACCGAAAAGAGGGTGGTTTTTCCACCCAAAAAACTTTTGGGCTCCAGGTGGTTGGGAATCAGTTACCCAGCCAAAGGGGATGTGGAAAGGGGCTACTCAGAGGGTATTCTCAGTGAAGAAGAATATTTAGCTTTGATGAGATTGGTAGAAGAGGGTGAACCTTTGCCTCAAAAAACCCCCCTAGGTGGAGAGATAGGGGTACATGGTGGGCATGCCTTTGGCAAGGAATTTACATGGACCTTAGGTTGCGTGGCTTTAACCAACCATGATATTGAGGAAATTTACCCCTTTTTACCCATCGGAACCCCGGTCATTATCATTCCCTAGGATCAATAATTTTTTATCTAGCTGTAAAGCTTTAAAAAAAGTTGGTGATATAATGAATTTTATTAAAGAGAAAAAAGCAATTTGGATGCCTTTTTTGCTGTTGCTTTTTATCGCTTTAATTTATGTTCGTGCCTATGGAGGAAACGGGCCCGGGCCCGGACATCGGATTGAAGGGGGAGGTGATGATTCTTCCGTCATTGAGTTTTCCGATGATCTTCCATGGGATGGGGATGCTTCCTTTGAGGCGGCAAAAACTGATTACGAGACTCCTTTACTACTGGCCAAATTTGAGTTCACATTAATTGACCCTCTACCTGGTGAATTACATAATGTGAAACTAGCGGTTTCAGAGTTGAAGGGTGCGGTTTTGCAACCCGGGGAAATATTTTCCCAGAACACCTTGCTGGGCCCTTATACCAAAGAAAAGGGCTATCAAAAAGGCCTGATGTTTTTCGGGACTCAAATTAGGGAAGCAACCGGAGGCGGCGTTTGTAAGGTTGCCACCTTACTTTACAACATTGCTTGTTTGGTTAATCTACAGATTATTGAAAGGCATAATCACTCCATGCCAGTTCTGTATGTGCCCTTCGGCCAGGATGCAACTGTGGCCTATGGTCATAAGGATCTCAGGTTTAAAAATAATACAGATGAAACCTTGCTAATTTGGGCGGACGTAGTTGGAGAAACCCCTCTAATCGCTATTTACGGAAAAACCGCACCTCCCAAGGTTAGCTGGGAGCATTATCTATCTCAAGAAAGCTTGTTCCAAAAAATCTATTTAGAGGATTCCAACTTGCCCAGGGGAACGGAAAAACTTTTTAATCAGGGGATTAATGGCTGTGTAGTCGAATCTAAATTAGTCATTGAACATCATGATGGAAGCAGCACAGAAAAGCCTATGGGTAAAAGTCGCTATAACCCCATGCCGGAAATAATCTTACGCGGCACAGGGGAGTAGCAAAAAGCAACTGAGTTGAAAGGGCTTCACCTCAATGTTTTTGCCTTAGAAGGCTTTAAAGAACTACCACCGGGTTAGAAATTTTGTTAAAATGGGTTATTCTTTGTGGACTCTTCAAAAGTTCGGACAGTTGAAAAAAAATGTTTGTATGTTATACTTATCACTAGAGAATGGTTTGGCGTATATTAATAAAGTGAACTAAATTACTCGACAAATTATAGGACAAGTTTCTTATTCAGAATTTTTTAAACCAAACCGATGCCTTTGAAAAATCAAATACTAATTATATTAACAACCTATCATTTTCATCGCTACCAAGGCAAGATTTTTACTGATGCGGCAAGCATTGGATTACAAAATGTATTTGCAGCCTTTTGTTGGGGAGTTGGTTTTCTACGCTAATTTAGTTTTTGAAAAAACGAGGTGTTTTTTAAAGATAGTTCAAATATTAAATAATTATTGTGGATAGTTTGTTTTGTGTGTTTGTGAGAGATACCCGTGGAAAAGGTAAGATATTTAAATGTTTTTACATGTTGGACTGTTCTGATGAAATTGTATTATTGGGTTTTGGTTTAAATTAGTTTCTTTTTGGGCTCTTTTGCTATAATACAGTTAATTCTTGCCATGGGGAAAGGGTAGGGGTTCAAAAAAGATTTTTTGTTAGGGAGCCAAGCTATTTTAGGCTAGAGGCTGATATATTGTTATAAAGTCAGGCTAATAAATATTTCCTAGAATTCTAATGTGGTAGTATTGTATACTATTCAAGAATTTTTATATGTGCCTAGTTTCACTTTGAATAATAGGTGGTACTGTAATTACTACTCAGCTTACTTGGTTGTAAATATAATACAACTTTGGGGCTATAATTTGTACCGGAATCAAGCAATTTGCTAATAACTTAGCATATATAATATAGGATTTTATTTATAACAAGGTAAATGTAGAGTCATCCATAACTTAGTGCGGGGTATCACAATCTAATCGTTTTTTTAATTATTAATGTGAATATTAATATTGAAGAAGGGGATTTTTATGGTTGGTTTAGATTTTAATGATAATTCTTTACGCTTTAAAATGGGCAGTAATGAGTATTGGTTAAAAAGGAACAAACTAGCGAGGGAATTACATTCACATTTTGTGAAGAAGGGAAATTTTCTTGAAGATGTTCAACAAAGTTCGCAGTATTGGAATTATATTGACCCTTTGATTATTAAAGAATGGGATGATTTGTTGAAATCAGACATTAGTCCCTATGAGTATGAGGCCTTAAGTCGCGATGTAAAGTTAACTCAAAGTGAATGGGAAAGAAAGCAGGAAAAAAATCGTGTACTAATTGAAAGTACTGAACATATTTTGTCTGTTAGCGGAGCCTATAATAATAGCTTTTTTGGACGTTTGGTCTTATATGATAAGGAAAATATTATTTTGAAATGCTTTAAAAATGAATATGTCCATAAAAAAAGGTATACAGATGGTAAATATGATGAAGATGGATGTATCCAAAATGAATTGACTATGGGTAATAGCGCCCATTCTATGTGTGTTAAATATCGTAGACCTTTTCAGTTGATTGGAACAGAACACTTTGCAGTATCCTTAGCAAATTTACCATTGCTGTCTACTTCTGTCCCCATATATGATTCTGATAACGAGTTAGTTGGTTGCCTTGCTACCTTGTATATGATTGATAATATTCACTCGGCCAGGGCATATGATCTTTTTGCTTCAGTAGATTTGTATTTTTTGCTCAGCCTTGCTTCTGCTATTCAAAGCTATATGCAGATTTCCCACAGTATCGGAACGGCTTTTTTTAAAAATTTTGATATTAGTAATGAGCCGCTTTTATGTATTGATGATGCAGGTGTGATAAAAAACGTAAATAGCGCTTCCCGTCAAATTTTAAATTCTTTCTTTCCTAATTTTTTAAATCGTAGTATTGTAGAACTTTTTTCTGGAAACCCTAATCTGGCAGATTATGTGGGTAGCAAGTGTAGGGAAAAGGGTAGTGCAATCTTCAGCACAAAAGTTAACAATTTAAATATATCCATATATCCGCTTTTGGACTATAGAGGGGAAAAAACATCCTATTCCCTTGTAAGATTAGATAAAAAAGTGGCGAAAAGGAAAGATGATATAAATATACCAACACATTTTTGCGCTGAAAATACTTTTGAAGATATTGTTGCCGAGAGTAAACCAATGCAGGAGATGATGTTTAGATTAAAACAATTGGCGTTGACTAAAGAAAATATACTGCTGATTGGGGAAACCGGTGTAGGGAAGGATATTCTCGCCCAAGCTATACATAATCTATATGCCCCTCAGGGACCATTTGTCGTTATAAATTGCGCTGCCATTCCCGAAAATTTAATTGAGAGTGAGTTATTTGGGTACGCAAAAGGTAGTTTCACAGGCGCTGATCCCAGCGGGCGGCTGGGAAAAATTGAATTAGCTAACGGAGGCACATTGTTTCTCGATGAAATCGGGGATATGCCCTATAACTTGCAAACCGTTTTTTTAAGGGTTTTGGAGGAAAAAACCATTATGCGGGTGGGGGGAACATCACGCAAAAGGGTGGACTTCCGCTTGATCACGGCGACTAATGCCGATTTGGAAAAGAAAATCAAATTTAAGGAGTTTCGAGAGGATCTTTTTTATCGTATATCTACATTTTCTATAACGGTACCGCCTCTTCGGGAGCGGGGTAAAGATATTGAACTTTTGTTTCGCTTTTTTTTAGATAAGTGCTGTTGCAGTAATGGCTGGAACGTTCCTGAAATTAGCGACCAAGCAATGAGTTGCCTTGCGGAATATTCCTGGCCGGGTAATGTTCGTCAGTTGTCTAATACCGTGCTTCTTTTGGCATTTTTAAGTTTGGAAAGGGGTATTATTTTACCCGAGCATGTTCCCGAAAATATACGTGTTAACCGAAACAAGGCTTCATCAACACAGGATTTTTTCTGTCATGGTAAAAAAACCCCAGTGCTTAACCTATCGGAAGTAGAACGTATTACCATAAAACAAGCACTTGCTCAGGCAAATGAAAACCGCACACAAGCTGCGAGATTACTGGGAATTTCACAAGCAACTCTTTATCGTAAAATCAAGGCTTATGATTTGTAGTATTTCCTGTCATATAAGCACATCTTATTTCATCCAAAAAACATCTAAAACAACCTTCCTTATAAAACCTGTTGCTTAGCTAAATTAACAAAACATTAAATAATAGGAGTGTCTAGTTTAAGTTGACCTAAAAAAATTACATTGGCCAATATGCTAGGCACTTTTTAGATTCGACAATTTAAAAATTTGCTGGCACAGTTTTTGCATATATATTATTGTAATTAGCAATTATTGTAGCCCTGCTTTGCAAGGCCAAATTTTAAAACTACTAAAGAAAGAGGGTAATTCTATGTGTTTTCGTCCACCTACTGCTGGCAAAGCAGTATCCTGTCCAAATTGCGGGGCAAAAAACCCTGCGGTTGCAAAAAAGTGTATAAAATGTAAAGCCGAACTACCAAAAGAAAAAATAAAATGTCCAAAGTGCGGCGCAGAAAACCCAATTGATGCTAAGGTTTGTAAAAACTGTGGCTATACAGCGTCATAAAATGTATCCATTTGTTTGTAAAAGCTACTTAACAACAAGTACTGTATTTGTGAAATTATTAAATTTTGGACCCGTATTTACATTAGGGGGTTCTTCATAAATTGACAGGTCTCTCAAAAT
>JBBAFB010000060.1:0-12321 GCA_041655595.1 Bacillota bacterium | reverse complement strand
AAAAGCTTCCTTTGTTGTAGGACCCCTTTCGGCAATCTGATCAGGGGTTTCTCCAATTTGTTGAAGCAAGAAACACTCCTCTAAACAACATTCGCATCCTATGCATTGATTCAAAATATTTTCTCGGGCTACTTGGAATGCTGACTGAGTTTCTTTTTTAAGGAAATCCATTATTTCGTCCCCCTTTATGGAATCCAAGCCCTACCCTATCTCATCTCTATGAGGGGGGAAAGCAAAAGTTTCTAAACCTATTTCTTTAAATTTTTCCATTGTTCTTCTGGGCACAGTAACTGATGGATCATTTTTTTGTGCTGCTTCTAAAGCCCTTAATAAAGGCAAAATACTTGCTAAGTCTACAGGTATGTCCACATCAGGCATCATTTCAACCGTACCAAAGGGTATATTTTCTTCTACTACTTTATTAACGAGCATATCTAAGGCTGTGATTCCGTCCATATTGTAAAACACTTTATGAAAATCAAATGGCGTGGAAGTTGTGAGCCCCACAAGAGAAAACCCACCTTCTTGGCAAGCTCCTTGGACTAAAGCAGCCCCAGTTGCAGATAACTTGCTCAAACGATCAAGCTTGGATATTGCTTCTTCAATTGTTTTTCTTTGCAAACTGGGCAAATCTCCGCCTAAAATGGTGACAGCATCCGCCAAGCGATCCTCAGCACCATTTTTTAAAATATAATCTGTGGCATATTGCATGCAATCGTCAAAACTGCCGCCGGCATCCGGGAATACACCAACAATTTTTTCTGAACCTTTAACCCCTTGCAATAAGCCATCTAGATCTGCCCTATTGCCATCTTTGTTGTAACAGACCCAAACATCTACACCTTCTACTGTTAAACAGGTATCTATTACATCTAAAACACAACTTTCATAAAAACCATTGGCCTCCTCAGGAGTCAGGATTCCCCCGCGATCCTCCGTTAAACGGGTTTTAACTTCTCCTGCCTTCGGCACTTTTGTAAAAACCAATAAAGCATGTTTCATCTCCATAACCCCCTCCTTTAACACTAATTACAAATAGTTTAAGTACATACCTGTTAAACAGCTAGCTACCTAGTATAATGCTTCTAAATTCCGTTCAATCATTTAAGACGCGATACCTTTGGAATCTGGGGTAGCGACATTTTATATGCCTATTTATTATTTCCTTGCATAAATATTTAGCCTTATTCAGTCAACATTTTTCAGGCAATCCATCCCTCTCTTTTTTGTAAACCATGGGAATTGGGTTACAACCTTCCCTCCATGGACAGTACTCACATTGACTTTGATATGCCTCGGGCACTACGGTAAAATCAGCTGGCAAAAAACCATATTTGGAATAAAAACCGGAAGCCCCCCCCCTTGCTATAGTTGTAATAGAAAATGACACCTTGCTGGTTGACCCCGGAAATAGATTACTACAATATTTCCGGGGGTTTTCGATAATCCTCTCTAGGAAGAAACCACCTAGGCCACAGCTACGATCTCCTTCCCTAACACATAGTACAACTAAGTAAAAACACCCCGGTTGAAATTCAATAATTTTCAACCCTGCTAATATGCGTCCGTTTTCTTTTATTACTACATGCCCTTGAATCTCACCAGACAGATCCATGCCATAGTATTGAAAAATCTCCCGCAGTTCCTTTTTATCCTTTTGAACAGCAAACATTATTTTGGAATCCATATTTACCTCCATAAAATTTCGGTCAAAAAAATTTTATAAACAACTAGCCTAAACAAGGTCGTGTTGTTAATACCCCCGTAGAATAATATTCGTTAATAAACAACTAATAATCAAATCACATTTAATACTAAATCCAATATCACCAAAGGCTTCACAGTAACTCAACAATCTAAAAGTAAAGATATATTGACCATAATAATCTTCATGGTCCCAGTTCTTCCACCTACGCAAGTGTGGCAAAGGTAAACAGTATTGAACTAAAAACCAAAAATAGACGGTATGAACAATGAAATAGCCGGAAAAACAATTATAATAATGGCTGCAACTATATAAATCAAGAGAAACTTCCAAATTTCCTTAACTACCTTGTCAATATCTAATTTAGCTATACCACAGGAAACGAATAAATCTAGACCAAAGGGGGGAGATATAGTGCCAATTAACATCAAAACAACAAAAACGATCCCAAAATGAATAGGGCTAATACTTAAAGCCTTGACGGCAGGAGCAAGTATCGGGGTTAGAACAATTAATGCGGGCAGAACCGACATAAACATCCCCAAAAGCAACATAAAAACAGAGAACAGGGCATAGAAAATAATAGGGCTACTTGAAATATCCGTAATCCCATTAGCAATCATTGTTGGGATATTGTTTCTAGTCAAAATAGTGGCGAAAGCTGCAGCAAAAGTTATAATTAACATAATTTTAGCGGAGGTCATCGCAGTATCCAAAAAGATTTTTGGAATTTGCTTAATTTTTAATTCCCGATATATAAACATACCAACTAATAAGCCATATACTGAAGCTATAGTAGCGGCTTCAGTAGGTGTAAAATACCCGGAGTAAATACCACCAAGAATTATTAAAGGCATAATTAAAGCCCAAAAGGCAGAAATACCACTTTTAAAAACATCCTTAAATGTACATTTGGCAGTTCGTTTCATGCCTTTTTGCCGAGCATAGATAATGGTGTAAATAATTAAACATAAGGCAATAAGCAAACCGGGCAGTATAGCAGCAGCAAATAAAGCCGCAATGGATGTCCCGGACAACACGCCATATAAAATAAGGGGGATGCTGGGAGGAATAATAGCCCCAAGAGTACCACTTGTTGCCACTAAAGAGGCTCCCCAATGTTTGGAATAACCTTTTTCGGCCATGGCCGGTATCATAATTGTTCCTATAGCAGCAACTGTAGCCGGAGCTGAGCCGGAAATAGCCCCAAAAAACACACAGCTTATTGTTGCAACTACCCCCAAACCGCCTGGGATATGTCCCACTATTTTCTCAAAAAAACTAATTAACCGTTTACTAATACCCGAATACTCCATAAAATTTCCCGCAAGGATAAAAAAGGGTATGGCTAATAGAGCGAATGAATCATTTGCGGCAAATATAATCTGGGGGATTACTATTAAATCTTGGGGTTGAGTAAAATAAATGGTTAATAACGCCGCACCTGATAAAGAGAAAATTACAGGTACCCTAGAAAACAATAAAACAAAAAAGGTAATTATTAGAATCGCTATCATGGGCGTTTATTCACCTTTCTTTTGAGAAGTCAATAGGCATCTCATTTCCCTGCCAAAACTCAAAAAACTATGAAAAACCATTAATAAAAAGCCAATTGGGAGTGCTCCGACAATTAGCCACATCGGTGCCTCCATACTTGCTGATATTGTGCCGAAGGTTTTAATTTTAAAAACCAGTTTTAAAGAAAGAAAGAAGAGACATAAGCAAACTGGAAAAGAAACTAATTCGCACCATAGATTAACGTACAATTGTTTTTTCGCCGGAATAAAACGCGTAAGAAAATTTACCCCAATATGTGTGCCTTTCCTCAAGGCAACTGCTCCACCTAACATCGTTATCCAAACAAAAGAATACCGTAATATTTCCTCAAACCAAGAGGAAAACGGCAAAGGGGTGTGCCTGCCAATAACCTGTAAAAATGCAACTATAGTCATTAACCCTAAAAAAAATATTGCAACAAATTCCTCAAACCTGCTTAGTTGTGTATACATCCATTTAAACAATAATTGCACCCCCAGGAGAGATAAAATAACAGCTGGTATATTTCATAATTATTTTTGATCAGTACTTTCCCGATTGATCTCCCGTGCCTTTGCCATAAACTTGTTCATTAAATCTTGGCCAACAATTTTTCTATATTCATCACGCAATGCTTCTGTATCAGTCAGTTCTTTAAATTTAGCAATTTCCTCCGGAGAGGAAACGTGAACATCCATTTTATTTTTTCGTAATTCACCAATGACCACTTTATCTTGTTCTTCCAACAATTGAGAAGTATACAAGGCCATTTCTTTCGAGGCTTCTAAAAGAACTTGTTTTATATCATCTGAAAGGTTATTATAGACATCAATATTTATTCCTAAAATTTGAGGGGTGTAAGAATAGTTGCAAACCGTACAAAACCTTTGAACCTCATAAAATCTTTCATTGTAGATTATTGACAAAACATTTTCTTGCCCGTCAACTAGACCCTGTTGCAATGCGAGATATAATTCCCCAAGAGAAACAGATACCGCATTAGCGCCCAAGGCTTTAATATTCGCCAAAATTTGAGGGGCCTGTGGAACCCTAATTTTTACTCCTTTAAAATCATCGGGGGTAACAATGGGATGTTTATTATTAGTAATCTGTCTATAACCATTTTCCCAGTAACCAAGACCCTTAATTCCCTTCAAATCATTTAACATGTTCAAGGCAATATCACTAACTAACATTTTATTTGCTGCTTCTCTCGTTTCGAATTGGAATGGAAAGGTAAAAGCTGCAAAAATATTATCGCCCAAACTAGATGGGAACAAAGCCATTTCCAATGTGCCAACTTGTACTTGTTCGACCATAGTTCTTTCATTGTTTTCTGAAAGCGAGGCATTAGGATAAATGTCAATTACAACCTGTCCACTCGTATCGATTTTGACTTTTTCTGCAAACTTTTCCAGCCCTTTGTGCCAAGGGTGATCCGGGGATACTATGTGGCTTAGTCTCAAGGTAATACGTTCATTTTGATCATAATTTGCGTTGGTTTTTTTAGAATTGCCACACCCTGAGCAAATTAAAATAGGCAATATCAAAACCAATGTAATTACAAAAATGTTTTTTTTCATTTTTTCTCCCCCTCGTATACTATTGCAATCAGACCATAAATTACCCAAGTTTTAAAGGGTAAACCTCTCTAATTAAGTAAGCAGAAAATAATAAAATAAGACTTAATAATAAAAAATCGGGGCAGGAGAATCTGCCCCGAAACCACTAGAAACAAACATTTTTTGCATTGCTTCTTCGTAGGCAGAACCTAGTGTTTTTATTTTGATACCCTACAAATAAACATGCTAATCAAAATCCCATAGCAAGCCTTTATTTATATCTAAAGCAGAAAACTATCAAGTAAACGCATTTTACCCATTTTTTAAACTAGCCTTCTTCCATTGCTAATTTCTCTAATGCCTTTATTGGTCTGATCTTAACAAAAATGAAGGCTATGAATGCTATTGCTAATAAAGCAAGCTGAAACCAACATGCGTTCTGGAAACCTCCAATGGAATAATTTTCATCAATAAACACTGCCCATAAATTTGTTGCTACCCCTGCTCCAAAGAAAAAACAAATCAAATTTGAAAGGCCAAGAAATGTGGCATAAAACTTTGGTGTCGTTAAATGTCTAGCAGTTCCCTGGGTTGCAGCAATGCCGTAAGTCGAACCTAACCCAATAATTGCATAAACAACAAGGAGGCTGGCCAAATTCATCTTGGGTAAGAACAATGCCAAGCAAAGGACTCCTGACCCCATCAAGATATAAGAAATAGCCCAAGCATTTTTCAAGCCAAACCATTTTGTTGATACCATTAAACATGCCGAACCGACAATCATAGCAATACTACTAACCGTAATTACGTATGAAGCTGATACAACAGGAATTCCGAGACCCTGCTTCATTATAGTTGGACCCCAGTTTTGTATGACCGTATTAATCGTAGAGTTAATACCCAATGTCGCTATAATTAATAGCCACGCCTGAGGTTGGTACATCACCCTTATGATTCCTTTCATAAGGTTTCCCTCCGTAATCTTATCCGGAGCACCCTTCCCTTTTAATTCGGCCAAAGTTAGTACATTATGATCAGAAGGCTTGTCTTTAATAAAAACATACAACGAAATTGCAATTAGCAATGCTACACAAGCCATAATCAACATCGTATTTTTCCGGCCTATGCCCACCAACATCAAAGCAAGCGGAGTTGCAGCCATTACTGCACCAAATTTGCCAAAGGAATGTAAATAGCCAATTACACCCGGAACATCCTTTTTATGCTCCCATGCACTAATACATTTACAGGTTCCGTTAAATATTGCTGCACCACCAACTGCGGTGAGCGCTCTTCCAAGCACAATTAATCCGTAATGGGTACTAAATGCAAAAATTAATGAACCAATGGTAACCAGTACATAACATGTTCCCATCACTTTTTTTGGCCCAACGATATCCAGCAGCATTCCCAATGGAAGGTTAGCAATTGCATAACTATAGGTAAATATAGCCGCAAAAAGGGCTGCTTGTCCGGGGGACCAAGCAAGTTCTTCAATGAATCCTGGTAAAATCATACCCCCTGCACTTTTAAACCAATTATACAATGCATAAGCAAGAAACCCTGATGCATACATTGAATATACCATGACCTTAACGCGTTTTCCCATTGATTGCTTATCAATATCTGTTAATTCATCCAGTTTTATTTGTACCATAATTTATTTTACCCCCTTATATTTTATATTTAAAAACAAAAACTATTTTATTTATTACTACCGCACAAATCGATAACTTAAGAAAAATAGTAAAAAAGTAGTTTTAACAATCTAAATATAATAAACATAAGGCCCGACTTTTCCAACCTTTACTAGAAGCCATAGTATATTTAATAAATTTCTTTAAGTATCAACATTTTTTAAAATCCAGGCCTTACGTTTCTTTTGGACCTACCCATAAACCAGCCAGGGTTTAAGCCTTTATTATCTAGGACCGCAAATTATACATCTATCTGGAATATAAAACTGTTTTGGGTTTTGATGCAGATTTCTTTGCCAGTTCTTCTATAGGCCCAAACTCTATTGCCATAGACTGGCAATGATGAACACAGATCGGCAGTTTACCTTGCGCCCGTCGTTCCGCACACAAATCACAAATATCCGTGGGAATTGGAATATAATCAAACTGCCAGCGATTGTTTTCGATCTCCCAGGGTCCAACCTGTTTAACCTGGATTCCCCATTTTCCTGTAGGTAGGTTTTTTTCTACCTTACAAGCAGTTTCACAACTATGGCAGCCGGTGCAATATTCGTAATCAATTAACAAACCATAACGCGACATAATATCCCTCCTATATAAATAACATCATTTTTCAAAGGCGCTGTTTTCATTAAGCATATGGATCCTTTTCAGGCTTATCTACCAAATATCTTCTTGCCTCGAAAGACCTTTTAACCTCCTCCGATGTCAATTCGTATTTTTCGTTCTCCGGCGTAACCTTATAAACCTTACAAATCTGAGTTTTATAAGGTGCGGCGTTCCCTGTTGGCCCAATATCACATGCCGTAGTTAGATTGTTAATATTAGATTCAAAAGCCCCATAGTAGCCTCCTTCTTTGCTACCATCTCTTTCCGGGAACCACCAACCATGTTCAGCGCTAACAACACCTTTTTTCATCCCTTCGTTAATATAAAGCTTCTGCTTGCATTTACCATGAACATTTTGAATCCATATCCAATCACCATCTTCCAAGCCTAAGTCGGCAGCATCTTCAGGATTCATTTCTACCATTGGGTCTGGTCTAAATTCTCGCATAAGAGGCAACTGACGATGTTCGGTGTGAAAGAACTCCCAAGTACGACGACCCGTGGTGAGTATAAAAGGGTATTCTTCCATTAGCTCGGGTGTAGAAACAGGGCCTTCGGTGGGTTCTCTATAATAGGGGAGGGGATCCAAGCCAACTGCATCAAACACACTTATATAAAGTTCGCAAAGCCCGGTTGCCGTATTGAAACCAGCTTCTCCATCCGCTCTAGCTAGGCCCTTTTCGTATTTTTTATATTCAAAACCTTCATAAGCATATACTTTTTTCTCTAACTCATTAAAAGTAGTTTTATATAGGTGATCCGGACGGGCTTCCATAATAGCATCCATGATTTCCCTTGGATCATTCCACGGGAAACGTTCAGGGTGAAAATGCTTCCCTAAGAGAAGCAGTATCTCTTCGTCGCTTTTACATTCTCCGGGAGGCGTTACAACTTTACTAATTGTACGCAAAGGTGCCCACCATGATCGCATGCTATCCCGCTCACAACTCATAGACAAAGGTAGAAAAATATCGGCCAAGGCAGAAACAGTCGGGGTAATCCAGTAATCGGCGCAAACAACAAATTCTAAATTATTCAATGCCTCAAAAGCACGCGGTGCTTCTGCACAATTACCAGCAAAAGAATTAGAATTGGTAGTGTATAGCATTCTAATCTTATATGGATCCTCCAAAGGGTTGTATTTTTCATCACCCATCAATAACATTTCCCAATCCCAGCTTGGTCGGCCACCAATTTCCTCTATTAACGGGTATCTTTTCGCACCGGGCTTACCAACCTTGGGCTGAGGGGAACGTTCCGCAAAAAATGCTGCACATTCCGCCTGCCAACGGGCCGCGGACATTAGAATATTTCCGCCCGGAACATCAAGATTACCGGTAATTGCCCATAAGCACATAATTGCATGAGCAGCTGCAACACCATGTTTGATCATATCCAATGCCACACCCCAATGTATGGAAGCGGGTTTGGCCTTAGCAAAAGCCCGAGCGGATTCAATAATTATGTCCTTAGAGATTTCACAAACTTTTGCTGCAAATTCTGGAGTATATTCTTGCACACGTTCCGCAAGTTGTTCAAAACCATATGTCCAGTTTTCCACAAAATCATGATCGTAGAGATCCTCGTTGATAATAACATTTAGCATGGCCAAAGCCAAAGCACCATCGGTGCCAGGGCGTATTTGTAGAAAATAATCGGACTTTGCAGCAATCCAAGTCATACTTGGGTCAACAGTAATAAATTTTGTGCCTTGTTTCATTAAATCAATAATCCAATGACCATAGAATCCATCGGAATTAGATATTACAGTATTTACCCCCCATTGAATCATAACTTCAGGAGCTTTCCATTCGGGGTGATTAAAACTTTCTTCATACATCTGGGCGCAATCAGCAACCATCGCATCACCGGCCACTAAATTCATGATTGTAATTCTCGGCAAGTAACATGCATTACCACTTATAAAACTTGTTGCATGGGGAGTTTCAAATACACTACGGGCAATTGATGGTAATTGCCAAAAAGCATTCCGACCCGTTCCACCATAACAACCGATACTATGCGAGCCATAAGTTTCCGTATAATGTTTAACTTTTTTTTCTATCGTATTAAGAGCCTCATCCCAAGTAATCCGTTCCCATTTATTTGATCCACGTCCCCCAACACGTTTTAACGGATAAATTTGCCGGTCCTTATGTTCGATGGCTTCTTTTATACCAAGGCATCTCATACATAAACGGCCTTTGTTGTAAGGATTATTTGGATCACCTTCCATTTTGACGAATTTTCCATCTTTATCGGTAAAAATGAGAACTCCGCAACCATCATGACAGCCCGGACCACTCCACTGCGTGGTGCGGGTTACCGTGTAGTCCCCTTCTTTCCATTGCCATTCCTTTCTGTACACAGACGGGTCAAAAACTCTAGTTGTACTCATGTTATTATCCTCCTCTAATTAGAATCTTATTGTCCGACCATCCTTATTTTTTTTCAGATTCAACTACCACTTTATCTTCCTCCTTAAATACGTACTTACACTTGATACATGATTTGGCCACCAAAGGATTCCTGCTATTACACTTTGGGCAAAAAAACATTTTTCCCCCGTGTCCTGGTGAAACACACATCTTCATCCCTCCTTTTTTAAGAATTTTGAAAAATAGTCATTATAATTCAAATGACATTTATAGCCGCCCAAACTCGCCATAATGATTAAATAAAAGGTAACATTTTGATAAAATCAATCAAATTGACTATTCATTTTGAGAGACCTGTCAATTTATGAATGTGTTTGGCAAGTATAATTTCCCACACTTCGGAAATTAATTTTTCCCACACCCCCGGATAAAAACTATTGCATTTTAGAATGCTTTATTCGATAGCTTTGGCCGTTGTGCATAATAAGATGACCATGATGCACAATGCGGTCTAAAATAGCCGTTGTAAGCTTTTCATCATAAAATATGGTATTCCATTCATCAAAGGGCAGGTTGGTCGTGATGACGATGCTTTTCTTCTCATAACAGCTGGATACTGCCTCAAATAGAAGCTGTGTTCCAGTGCGCTCAAAGGGAATGTAGCCCCATTCATCAAGAATTAGCACATCTGCTTTTTCAAGCTGCCTCCAAAACGATGTTGGCCGTTTCTTTTCCTTATCCGCCTTAAGCTCATTAATTAGTCTGCTGGTTTTGCGGAAAACAACATTCAGGCCAAGATTGATGGCGTTCATGCCAAGGGCGATGGCCAGGTGGGTTTTACCGGTTCCCGGCCTGCCATACATAATTAAATTCTCCTTTGCCTTAAATGGCAGACAAGCCGAAAGGGATTCGATATTAAGGGCTACCGGCAAAACAGTTTCGTGAAAGTCAAAGTCTTTGAAGAACTTAATAACATCGAACCCAGCCGCTCTCGTTCGCCTATTTATTCCCGCCACCCGCCGCCTCTCCGCAAGCCTAAACAGCAATTTGTACAGAAATTCCTCATGGCTATCCGCCACTATGCTGTCATATTCAGCCAGTACCGGGCCAAGCCTCAAATCCTTGCAAAGGCTTTCAATTTCACCCCTATACATGACTTGCCACCTCCATGAGCTTACCATAATCGCTAAATGAAATTACGTAATCTTCTGTTTTGGGCAGTTCGTCTGGAACCTTGTTTTTAGGGGTTTTACCCGGCATATTCATTGTGAAATGAAAGGCGGATATCAGCGTATCAGCATCCTTAGCGCCAAGGCTTATGGCCTTCTCCATCCCTGATAGTGACTTATGAATCCCCCATACTTCACTGGAGCTTGCAAGTTCTGTAAGTATGGCCTTCTTACCCGGCAAATCCTGCTCGTTTAAAAACCTTCTTGTGTTTTTATCCAAATTTTCATAAAAGCCAGTGTACTTAAGGGCGTTAGGCCTCTTTGCCAGAACCCTTAAATACGGTGCCCAAATCATGGACTCCTGACCTTTACCATAGAGCCTTGAATGACAAGCTATTTCCATGTGTTTTTCATCGTAGACGGTAACACTATGGGCCTTTATCTTCAGCAGTACCCTGCTACCTGGCAAATCACCGGAGGTTGAATACTTATTCTTATCAAGGGTTGCCATTCCCTGTATATTTGTTTTCGCCCATATATATTTGCAGCAGTCGAAGTCTTCCATCGGTAGGGGAAGAAAGGCTTCTTTATCTTCTTCAAACAGGGTCGTTACTTTTTCGTTAAGCTTGTAATGATTACGATCCATATCTTCAAGGCATTTTTCAAGGAGGACTTTGTTGTATTCCTCTAAATTATCAAATTCCGGGACGGGGACGAAATAGTTCCGACGACTGCATCCAACATAGTTTTCCACTGAGCCTTTTTCTCTGCCGCTTGCCGGATTACAAAAGTTACTTTCAAAGCCGTAATGGCATTGTAAACGCCGAAAACCTTCTGTAACCTCCCTTTCTCCATAAGCTTTAATTGCCTTTACGGCTGTGGACATATTGTCAAATCTAATAACTCTTGGGCTGCCTCCTATAGCTTTAAAAATGTCCGTTAGACCTTGCATAAGACATTCCAGATTTTCTCCCTTGAATAGCTGGACAAACTTGCCATCCGAATGAGGAAAGGTAATACAAAGGTGATGCCCCTCATAGGTAATGCCTTTTTCGATAAATACTGTAGCGCCAAAGTCTACCTGGGCCTCGCCCGTCGGGTGAAGAAGTGGTAAAGCTACTTCCTTGGCCTGTCCTATTTCTTTCCTTAAATTAGCTACTAATGTACGAATTGTGCGCTCGCTGACATCTATTGCTTTGTTCTCTGTACCTAATTCCTCGATCAGCCTTTTATACACCTTATGGGCTGTGTGTCTTTGTTTTCTTGGGGCTGTTTCGTCACCAATCAACCATTTTTTAACTGTTTCCCTGTATTTGTCTGTCTTTGATTTACGCCCCCTTTTCATTGGTTTTTCAGGAGAAAAGTTTTCTTTGTCAGAATATTTCTTGATGGTTTTGACATCATGGCCTGTTTCACGGGCAATTACTCTTAAGCTTTTTCCATTTACTTTGTGCTCATATCTGATATGATATATATGCTCCATTGTTAGCAACTCCTTCTAGTCCCCTTTCTGTTTTGTCACAAAAAGGGTATCTGATTTTAGGGGATGTTTCAATGGAGTTTTTATTTCCACTGTGGGAATTCTTAGCTTCCGCTCTGTGGTAATTTTATTTTACCAAACATAATTTATGAAGAACCCCCTAATGTAAATACGGGTCCAAAATT
>JBBAFB010000059.1:0-12528 GCA_041655595.1 Bacillota bacterium | reverse complement strand
GTTCACCGCCATATTTGTTGGCCTGGTGGTGGTAGTAGCTTTGTTGGTATTATTTAAACCGGAAAACAAGGGGGCCGCAACAGGTCTTACCTGGGTTGCCGCATTAGTTGGCTTGGTTGATGTTTTTGTAATGGCTTCAATTTACAGTACTACTAGCGCCCCCATTTGGCAAGGTAATGCTACTTTTGTAGAGTTCTATGCCGCTACCATTTCCATTGGTGCAGTTTTGTTCCTATTATTCAGTTTAAATGAAGCAGTTAATATGGGCAAAATAGTTGCCTTGGCTACGGTAAGTATTGTGGTTATACAAGTTGCAGTAGTGGTTCCCTATTTTGTGGCTGCGGGAAGTAGCTCAAGCATCGCTTGGAAATTCTCGCAAGTATGGGGTTCGTGAATACCTTAAAATGGATAACTATTTTAGCAGGAGCTAGCGTAATGATGTGGTTGGCGAGGGAAGAAAAGGTTAAATCCTATGGAGCCCTAGTAACTAGTGGTGCCCTGTTGCTTTTAGTCGGGCAGATTGTTGGCCGCTATCTTTTCTACGTTTCAGTTGTTGTTACAGGAATTGGTCTTAGTTAGTTTTCAGCGGCTAAAAAGGGAGTATCTAGAGGTACTCCCTTTTTAGCATTTAAATAAAGGAATTTTTGGGGGCTACAAGCAAGATGTTTATGCTATAATGTAGAAGTTAGTACAATCACTTGTTTGTAATGTCTTTTGGGGAGGTGGCTTTGGTGAAAAGAATTCGACTGAGAACCAGATTTGTGGTTTTGATGTTAATTATCATGGCAACCTCTCTATTGCTTAGTATTATTTGGAGCAATGCTACCCAAAAAAAGCAGGCGGAGTTGGAAATGCATGAAAAAGCCTATGTGCTGTCCCAGCAGCTGGATGCTGTGTGGGAATTTATGGCCATCAACCAGGATTTGATTAATTATGATGACAACGGGGAATACAATTTTAAGGGGCTGCACTGCTCCCTAGTGGGTAAAAGTATAGGCAAATTGTTTGGCAAAAAGACCGGGTATCTTATTAACTATACTAATTTTAACCCCAGGAATAAGGCTGATCGGCCTGATGAATTTGAAACTAGGGCTTTAAATGCCTTTAAAGAAAATCGTGATTTAAAGGAGTTTTCTTGCCTGACTACTTATGGGGATAAACAAGTTTTTCGTTACGTTGTCCCCATGCGGATAGATGAGAGTTGCTTGGAATGTCACGGTGAACCTAAAGGAGAACCCGATGTGCTTGGTTTTCCCAGGGAAGGTTGGAGGGTTGGTGAATTAGGCGGAGCCCTGAGCATAATTATGCCTATAGATATTTACCTGGCCAACGCAGGCGCTAATGTTATTTCCCAGGTATCATTTTTTTCTGTGCTAACTCTCTTTTTTGTTTTATTAGTATATTTCGCTACCTCTAAACTAGTCACTAAACCTTTAAATAAGTTTAAAAATTCTGTAGAGCAGATTAAAAAAGGTAACCTAAAAATTGATTTGGAGGATATAGATGCAGTGGGTGAGATCCGAGATTTAGCCATTGATTTTGAGGAGATGGCCAAGGAATTGCAGGATCTTTACTACGGGCTGGAATCTGAGGTCGAACTGAGAACCAGGGATTTAGCAGAAGCAAACAGCATTTTGGAGGATCAAAGAATAGAATTGGAAGAGATTAATGTTCGGCTTATAAAAGATAATCAATATAAATCGGACTTTTTGGCTATTATGAGTCATGAATTAAGAACACCTCTGACCTCCATCATCGCCTTTGCGGAATTATTAGAAAAAACAACTACCAGCAAGAAATGCAAGGATGAAAAGGTTGTCCAAGAGATCAAAAATAACAGTAAAATTCTTTTAGGGATGATTAATAATATACTTGAGTTGGCAAAATTAGAAGCCGGTAAAATGGATCTATATTTTGAATTGTTAGACTTGGTAGATGTGATCAACGCAGTGGAAAATGTAGTAACACCTTTGGCCGATAAAAAACAAATTACATTAATTACTGATGTGGATTTAAATGTACCCCTGATTTTGGGTGATCAGGAAGCCCTCCGCCGCGTTGTTGAAAACTTGGTGAGCAATGCTATAAAATTTACTCCTGAAAAAGGTAAAGTTGAAGTAAAAGTTACTTGCAACCCCGAACAAAATGAAGTTATTATTAGTGTGGAGGACAATGGAATCGGAATTTCCGAGGAAGATAAGCCCTTAATTTTTGAAAAATTTGTCCAAAGCGATACCTCTGTTTACCGTAAATACAGCGGTAGCGGCTTGGGGCTTGCAGTAGCTAAGGAGTTGGTTGAGCTTCATGGAGGTTGGATCAAAGTAAAAAGTGAAATAGATAAGGGCAGTATATTTGTTGTGGGGATTCCTATCAATGGGGGTGAAGATACTGATGAAAATTATGCTGGCAGATGATGAAGAAAATATCAAGGTTTTAGTGGAGCATATTATGAATGAGGAAGGTTATGATTTTTGCTATGCTGCCGATGGCGTAGAAGCCTTGGAAATATTTGATCAGCAAAAACCAGATTTGTTAATTTTAGATGTAATGATGCCCAGACTCAATGGTTTTGAAGTTTGCACCAAATTAAGAGAGGCCGGACATAATATCCCTATTATAATTTTATCAGCCAAGGGGGATATAGTTGATAAAAGTGTAGGTTTCAAGGCCGGTGCGGATGATTACCTAGTAAAACCCTTTAGCTCTTTGGAGTTATCCTTGCGTATTGAAGCATTGCTTAGACGGAGGGATTTTGAAGCGGGTGCCGATAAAAAAGAAAGTATAAAAGTAGATGATTTAGAAATCCTTTTTAGCCGTTATGAGGTCAGAAAAAGCGGACAAAAGGTGGACTTAACGCCGAAGGAATTTCAAATACTTGCCAGGATGGCCTCTCATCCCGGAGAAGTTTTTACTAAGGAACAACTATTAAATTATGTTTGGGGGGAGGATTATATAGGGGAACTAACCAGTATCGCCGTTTTCGTGCGTAAGATTCGTGAAAAGATTGAAGATGAACCCTCTAAACCAAGATACCTACAAACCGTGTGGGGTGTAGGTTATAAGTTTGGAGATTAAAAATTAGAAAAGGTGGTTTTTAAAGTGAGCAATCAAAAAGACAGCATTGCCATTATTTTGTCAAATCGTTACTATCTTTACAAATTGCTGCACCGTGTTTTCGCCGATGAGCCCAATCTTGAATTAGTGGAGGTCTTAACCGCCGAGCATACCAAGGATTCCTTGCAGTTGGTACTGGAGGATGATGATCAACGTTTTTCCTCTCACTATGAGCTGTTTGAACGGCTACAAGCAGCTATTTCAAAAGATGCAGAAGATGTGCTGGACAAATTAAAAAGTGAATATACTAAACTATTGATAGGTCCGGGTAAGCTCCCTGCCCCTCCCTGGGAATCGGTTTACATTACTAAAGAAAATACTCTTTTTCAAGAAAGCACCTTGCAGGTCAGAAGAACCTACCTGGAGTATAATTTTTTACCGGCCAACTACCCCAGAGAAGCGGATGATCACCTGGCCCTGGAATTGGATTTTATGGCACATTTGTCAGAGTTGGCAAATACAAGCTTTGAGGAAGATAAGCTTGAGGATACAAAAAAGGTCTTGCTTGATCAGCAAAGGTTTCTTAAGGAGCACTTGATGGTCTGGATTGGTGAATTCGCAGAAAAGATTCAAGAAAGCAAGACCCATTATCTATATCCGCAAATGGCGAAACTGACTGAACAAGCATTGCAATTGGATGAATTTGTGTTAGAGGAAGTTTTAAAATCTTTAGTTGACTAGGGTGTAGGAAATTGCTAAATTTTAGTTAGAAGGTTTTTTAAAGCAACAGTTAATCTGGAGGTGCAAAAAGCGTATGGAAACCGTTCCTTGGCGAAGTAGATACTTGGAACAAAACAAAATTAAAGCCCGGGGTCGGTTTCATTTATTCTGCCCCCGGTAGAAAGGGGCGTAGCTTTTGGCTTATCAGTTAAAACAACTTTTAGAAATAACGCCTGAACTAAAGCTTTTTGTGGATGAGTATCAGAACAAACACCCGGCGGATATTGCGGAGGCTCTACCAAATTTAAACGATCTGGATCGGGCCAGGGTTTTTTTGCGTTTGGACGGGGAAACAGCCGCCTTGGTTTTTAGGAATCTTAAAACAGAGGTGGTTAATTCACTAATAGAGGCTTTAGGTTCTGAACGGGTGGCAGCAATTTTAGATGAAATGCCTTTTGATGATGCCGCCGACTTTTTAGGAGAAGTATCCCAAAGTGTTAAAGAAGAGCTTTTGGATTTAATGGAAGCGGAAGAGGCTAAAGAGGTCAAAGAGCTGCTGGCCTATCCGGATGATAGCGCCGGTGGTATTATGACCACCGAGTACGTAGCAATTTTGGAGGATGCAACCGCTGGTAGGGCGTTGGAAGTGCTGCGTGAGGTAGCCTTGGATGTGGAGACAATTTATTATATTTATGTAATAAATTGCAGAAATCAGTTGGCTGGAGTTATTTCTTTAAGAGAATTGATTGTGGCCTCACCGGAATCAGCTATTAAAGATATCATGCAAGAAAATATTATCAGTGTGAATATTCTAACCGACCAGGAGGAGGTAGCAAAGGCGGTTACTAAATACGGACTTTTGGCCATACCTGTTACCGATAATCACGGTTGCCTAGTGGGTATTGTTACCGTTGATGATGTCATTGATGTTATCCATGAAGAGGCGAGCGAAGATATTTATAGATTGGCAGGTACCAAGGAAATAAATTATGGTCTTGCTTTCCCTCATAGAATCACCTCCTCTATTCGCTCCCGCCTGCCATGGCTGTTAATTACGCTATTGGGCGGGATGCTGGCAGGTTCTGTGTTACACAGTTTGGAAGATGAGCTGAACAAAATGGTTGCTTTAGCCTTTTTTATTCCTCTTTTAACAGGTATGGGCGGCAATGTTGGAACCCAATCTTCTACCTTAACCGTAAGAGGAATAGCCACTGGAGATATTCAGGGTAAGGAGGCTTGGCTTGCCGTATTAAGAGAAGGTGTTTCCGGCATTTTTATCGGCACCATCTGCGGTTTTATCGTAGGTACCGTCGCTTTAGTAATGTACGGAAACTGGATTTTAGGGTTGGTTGTGGGTATGGCCTTGTTGGGCAATATGACTACTGCTGCCACCATGGGAACCTTAGTTCCCTTGATCTTTAAAAAAGTGGGTGTGGATCCGGCAGTTGCTTCTGCCCCTTTTATTTCCACCTCCATAGATATTACGGGCCTATTGATTTATTCGGGCTTGGCTTCCGCATTGATTGCTTACTTGGTTTGAGGTATAATGATAATGTAATTGCCAGTTTGTTGTTAGTATAGAGGTTCTTATTTAGGTGAAATCTAAATGTGTGACACCATTCCAGACCGAAAGGGTGGGAGAGCCTTTGAAAGAAAGTGAATTAATGTGGGGAATTTTCAAGCTTACAGGTAATGTTGATGCCTATTTAATTTATTTGGATTGTATCCAAGCCGAAAGGGATCTGCCCGGTAGCAGTGAGTTGCAAGGAGGGCAATAAGCAGAATCTAATTGCTCTTTCAAGGAAAGGGGATGCCAGCTTGTCCCTTTATAAAACGGAAGGTATTGTTCTTAAAAGCTACAATTTAAAAGAAGCGGATCGTATCTTGGTTATCTATACCAAGGATCATGGAAAGATTAACTGTGTTGCCAAAGGGGTGCGTCGCAATCAAAGCAAACTCCGCGGTTTTACACAGTTTTTAACATATGCAGATTTTGTGCTCTATCCTGGTAAAAGCTTGGATACTATTACCCAATGTGAACCAAAAGAAATGTTTGCAGAAATCAAAGGCGATTTGGAGAGGTGGGCGGTTGCAAATTTTTTGGTAGAACTGTTGTTGCCTGTAATCCAAGAAAAACAGGTTCAGGAAAGCCTTTTTTATGAGTTTTTAACTGCTCTTCACTTAGTGTCAAATTTAAAGGAACCTAGATTGGGTGCAATCTTTTTTACTGTCAGGTTGTTGCAATTGTCGGGTTATCAGCCCCAATTGACAAGCTGTGCTTCCTGTTATTCTCGGGAAATAGGTGAAAAGGATCTTTATTTGAGCGGGGCCTTAGGGGGAATTTTATGTGAGGGGTGCCGCTACTTGGATCCAAAGGCTTTAAAGGTACAAAAAGGGGAGATAGCTATTTGGCAGCGCCTAAGTAATATGGAGGCAAAGCTGATTTCCCGTTTAAAGCTTTCACCTTTTATGGAGGAAAAGCTCATCAGGGCTCTCTTTTATTATTACCAATATCAAATAGAAAAACAGCTTAAAACACCTGCTTTTTTAAATCATTTACGGTCCTTTGCCAAGGATAAAAATCCATCTTTCAAGGCAGAATAAAGTCAAAGGAGTTGGGTTTGATGGATGATTTAAAAAAAATTGATGTCCTGAAGGATCGTTTTAATGTCAGTTACGCAGTAGCGAAAGAGGCCTTGGCACAAGCGGAAGGGGATGTAGTAGCTGCATTGGTTGCCTTGGAAAAAAGAAGGCAGTGGTGGCGGGGGAGCCGTGAAGAATGCTGTCAAAATCTTTGGCAGGGTATGAAAAATGTTTTGCAAGAGGGTTTGTCCGCCAAAATTAAAATCAAGAAAAATGATTCCACGGTGTTTAGAATTCCTGTTACCGTAGGTGCGTTAGCTGTTTTGGGAGCTCTTAGTAAAAAGGATTTGGCTTTGGTAGCAGGGATCGGCAGTTTTGGGGCCATGTTAAAGGGTTATCATTTAGAATTGGAGAGAAAAACCGACAAAACAGAGGATGAATTTATTATTATTAGTTAACTTATTGACAGGTCTAATTTAATTTGTTAAGTTCTTCTTAGTAGAATATGCTGCAAGCTATGATAAAGAGTAGTAACTAAAGCTACTTGCCTAGAGAGTCGGGAAGGGTGGAAACCCGACCAAGGAGTTTAGTGAAGGCCCTTTGGAGCCGGGGGAGGAAAGGGTAAAACCAAGTAAAACCCCAATAATTAAGGGGATCATTAGTGATCAACTAGGGTGGAACCGCGGGCTGAACTCCCGTCCCTGGATAAATTCCAAGGACAGGAGTTTTTCGATTCAAGCCTTAAACTTTAAGCTTTTAGCCCTAAAAAAAGGAGGAACGATAATGAATTTTCAACAAATGATGCAAACGATCAATAACTATTGGGGAGATCAGGGCTGTATCATTACCCAGCCCTACGATATTGAAGTGGGGGCAGGTACCATGAATCCCAATACCTTTTTAAAGGTGCTGGGCCCGGAGCCCTGGTTCAATGCCTATATAGAACCTACTAGGCGTCCCACCGATGGCAGATATGGTGAAAATCCCAATCGCTTACAGCATTATTTTCAATACCAGGTAATTTTAAAACCCTCCCCGGCAAATGTGCAGGACTTATATTTGGAGAGCCTTAAGGCTATTGGTATTAATCCTTTAGAGCATGATATTAGATTTGTAGAGGATAATTGGGAATCTCCCACCCTAGGAGCTTGGGGGCTTGGCTGGGAAGTTTGGTTGGATGGGATGGAAATCAGCCAGTTTACCTATTTTCAGCAATGCGGGGGAATTGACTGTAGGCCGGTGTCAGCGGAAATTACATATGGCTTGGAAAGACTGGCTATGTTTATTCAGCAGGTAGATAATGTTTTTGATATTAACTGGGCAGGAGATTTAAGTTATGGGGATATCTTTCAGCAGCTAGAAAAGGATTATTCCAAATATAATTTTGAGATCGCGGATACAACCATGCTTTTTCAACTGTTCGATTCCTATGAAAAAGAATGTCTGAAGGTATTGGAAGCAGGTTTGAGCCAGCCTGCTTACGACTATGCATTAAAATGCTCTCATACTTTTAATTTATTGGATGCTCGGGGTGCCATTAGTGTCACCGAAAGGACTGGCTATATCGGTCGAGTTAGAAAGTTGGCCCGCCTAGCTGCGCAAAGCTACCTAGATGACAGGGAAAGATTGGGTTTTCCTTTATTAAAAGACCCCCGAGCTAGGGAAAAACTAGGGCTAACCGGGGAAAATCAGCAAACGAAAAAACAAGGCGAGGGGGCTTAAAAATGCATCAAGATCTATTATTTGAAATTGGAACCGAAGAAATACCGGCACGCTTTATGGGGCCCGCCTTAGATCAGTTAAACAAGCTGGCCAAGGAAGCTTTTGAGGAGGCCAGACTTGACTACCGGGACGTGTCCGCCTATGGTACTCCAAGGCGTCTAACTTTATATGTATCTAACTTAGCAACAAAACAAAAGGAAGAACAAAGGGAAATTAAAGGCCCGGCTAAAAAGGCGGCCTTTGATGAAGCGGGGAATCCCACAAAAGCAGCCCAAGGTTTTGCCCGGGGGCAGGGAATAACAGTTGAACAATTAGTCGTTAAGAAGCTGAATAATATAGAGTACGTCTATGCCCTTGTTAAGGATGAAGGTAGGGACGCTAAGGAGATACTTCCTCAAATATTGCAGAATTTGATTGTTTCCCTAAGCTTTCCTAAGCCCATGCGTTGGGGTAGTAAAGAGTTTCGCTTTGTTCGACCCATCCACTGGTTAGTGGCTTTGTTTGGTGAAGAAATAATCCCGGTAACAATAGAAGGTTTGAGCAGCGACCGCTTTACTCGCGGCCACCGTTTCTTATCCGACGGTGAATTGTATCTAAATGATGCAAAGGTCTATTTCGAAACCCTAAAAAAAGCCTTTGTGGTTGTAAACCAGACAGAAAGGGGCCGATTAATCCAGTCTCAATTAAGAGATTTGGAAGCTGCTTTGGACGGGGAAATAGAGCAGGATCAAAAACTATTGGAAGAAGTAATTCAGCTTGTCGAATACCCTACTTCTTTTATGGGGAGTTTCGATACTCATTTTCTTGAGTTGCCCGAAGAAGTAATTATTACCGCTATGAAGGAACACCAACGTTATTTTCCCGTCAGAAATAAGAACGGAAAATTGTTACCTAAATTTTTAGCGGTCAGAAATGGGACTGAAAAGCATCTGGACTTGGTTAGGGCAGGCAATGAAAAGGTGTTGGCGGCTCGACTGGCGGATGCCCATTTTTTCTATGCAGAGGATTTAAAAGAGCCCTTGGAAAACAAAGTTGAAGGTTTAAAAGATATTGTTTTTCTAGAAAAACTGGGCACCCTTTGGGAAAAAACCTTAAGAATTCAAAAATTATCGCTGATGCTGGCACAGCAGTTGAACATGCCTTTAGAGGTGATTGCCAAAGTGCAAAGAGCTGCTTTCCTGTCCAAAGGAGATTTAACCACTAATATGGTTAATGAATTCCCCGAACTGCAAGGCATTATGGGAGGGTATTATGCACTAAAGACAGAAGATCCGGCGGTGGCATTGGGTATTAGGGAGCATTATTTACCCCGTTTTGCCGGAGATAAAATACCGGAGAGCCAAGCAGGTATTTTGGTGGGTATAGCCGATAAAGTGGATACCTTGGTTGGTTGTTTTTTAGCGGGCCTTATTCCCACCGGCTCTCAAGATCCCCTAGGTTTAAGGAGGCAGGCCCTGGGTGTTTGCAATACTATTATCAAGCATCAGCTACCAATTTCCCTGCAGGACTTAGTTAAAGAGGGAATAAAATTATACGGAGATAAATTTGACCAAGGAGAGGTTTTGGGAAAGATTATAGATTTTTATCGCCAAAGGATAGAAAACATCCTGCAAGAGGATCAGGGCATCCCCTATGATGTGGTTGCTGCGGTGTTGGAAGTTGACTGGGAATATCCCTTTGATGTTTTAAAAAGGGCTAAGGTTCTTTATGGCTTTATGGGAAAGGAAAACTTTTTGTCCTTAATAACCGGTTTTACGAGGGCCTTTAATCTGACTAAAAACACGGAAGCCCATGAAATAGAAGAAAACCTTTTATTGGAGCTGTCGGAAAAGGAGCTTTATAAAAATATCTTGACTGCCGGCAGGCTTTTGAATAAATATCTGAACGAGGGTGATTACAAAGGCTCCTTGGAGGTTATCGCCACGTTAAGGGAGCCGATAGATCAGTTTTTTGAAGAAGTAATGGTGATGGTGGAAGATGAGCAACTAAAACAAAACCGGTTGGCTTTGCTTCATAAGGTTGTCGAGTTGGCCGGGCAGGTAGCAGATTTATCCAAGCTGGTAACCAGACCCAACTAAACAAGGCGGGATTTTACCGCTCTGTTTGTAGCTATAATAAAAATTGCAATAGCGATAAGTTAAAATTAAATACAGTGTAAAACTAAAAAAATTTATTGACATTCACAGAAAATTGAATATAATTATTGACAGTAGTCATCTTACGCATATACTAGATTAAATTATTTATAAAGTTAGTGAAAGCAGAAACTTGCACAAGAGCAATAAAGTTGGTTTTAATTACTTTATTCGTTATAGGGGGAGTTGCGATAAAAAATTTATGCTGAAAAGATTTGTAAAAACTATTTAGGAGGGGTAAAGGTGTTCAATTTTGGGGAAAAAGAAACATCTTTAGTTGGTCTCGGACCGACACGGTGGCCGGTTTTTCTTATTCTTCTAATAATTGTAATAACTGTTTCAATTGGCGGGGCAGCAATGGCTTCTCAAGAAGGTACCATAGCTGGCACTGCTATTCACAGCCAATTTGAGGTTCTGCAACAAGAGTTTAAAACCGGGCCGGAGGTAACAGAGGCCTGCTTAAGCTGCCATATTGAGGCTTCGAAGCAGGTAATGCATACTAATCACTGGACTTGGCGCTATTATAACGAAGTAACTGGCCAGGAACTGGGTAAGGCTAACGTTCTCAATAATTATTGCGTAGGTACAGCTTCCAATGAAGTGGTTTGTATGACCTGTCACATTGGCTACGACTGGACTGATCAAAGAGAAATTTTAACTGATGAAACAAAGGTAGATTGTCTGGTTTGCCACGATACCACAGGAACTTATAAAAAAGCGTCGGGGACAACCGGTCACCCTGTTTATGAAGGAGAAAACGCCGTAGATCTCCCCTTTGTAGCCCAAAATGTGGGTGCTACTAGCCGAGATACTTGTGGGACCTGTCATTTTAATGGTGGCGGCGATGACGGAGTCAAGCACGGGGATTTGGATAGCTCCTTAAAAAACCCGTCATTTGCAATTGATGTTCATATGTCCCCTGAAGGGAATAACTTTACTTGTTCTACTTGTCATGTAGCTGTAGAGCATGATATTCCGGGCAGCCACTATGGTGCTATTGCTAAAGATACCACCGGGGTAAAATTGCCCAGCATTGACCCCGAAATCTATATAACCTGTGAAGCCTGTCATGGTCTTGAGGCCCACAAAAATGAACGGCTTAATCAACATAGTGATAAAATTGCTTGCCAAACCTGCCATATTCCTTCCTTTTCAAGGGGTGGTATTCCTACAAAAGTTTCTTGGGATTGGTCTACTGCGGGTAAAATAGATGAGGATTGTCAGCCTTTTACCATCAAAGAAGAGCAGGGTCGCATTATTTATGATAGTAAAAAAGGTGATTTCGCCTATGATGAAAATATTATCCCGGAATATCATTGGTTTGATGGACAATTGGTCTATCATTTGCCGGGTGACGAAATAGAAAATATCGGCGGGCCGGTTTCCATTAATGCGGTAAGGGGCGGATATGATGATCCCGATTCCCGTATCTGGCCCTTTAAAGTAATGCACAGCAAACAACCCTATGATGTACAATCAAAAAAATTACTAAACATCCATACCGCGGGAAATGATGACACTGCCTTTTGGTGTAATTTTGATTGGGAGAAGGCTTTGCAAGCTGGTTCGGATTATATTGGGGAATCCTTTAGCGGCGAATACGATTTTATAGATACGATTATGTATTGGCCCATTAAACATATGGTTGCGCCCAAGGAGGATGCATTGGCTTGCATAGATTGCCACAGCGAAAACGGGCGTTTGGCCGACTTGCAATGTTGTTATATACCGGGAACTAATAAGTGGCCCACTGTAACAGGTTTTGGCGTGGTAGCTTTTTTGGGTACCTTGTTTGCGGCAGTGGGACATGGTAGCTTAAGATTTGTTAATAACAAGCGTAAAGGGGGAAAAGAATAATGGTAAAGAAGGTTCGATACTATTCTTTTTTCCAGCGTTTTTGGCATTGGTTACAGGCCTTGTCAATTGTTGGTTTAGTGCTAACAGGTTTTGAAATATATGGCTTCTGGTCTATTGTTGGTTTTGAAAGGGCGGTGAAAGTTCACTATAGGATTTTTTCAGTGTTGGTGGTTCTGTTTGTTCTTGCCTTCTTTTGGTATATCGTCACCGGTCAATGGAGGCAATTCATCCCGTCCCGGGACAAAATTTTGCCGGTGGCTAAATACTATTTGTTAGGGGTATTCAAAGGGGAGCAGCATCCCCACAAGAGAACTCCCGTAAACAGATTAAACTCATTGCAAAGCTTAACCTATTTGGCAATAATGGTGGGTTTGCTGCCTTTTATGGGCATTACGGGGGGTTTATATTATTATTACCATGATTTATTGTCCATGGGTCTTAATTATAGCCTTGCACC
>JBBAFB010000058.1:0-12621 GCA_041655595.1 Bacillota bacterium | reverse complement strand
AATATGGGCTGCCTCTAATACCGGCAATGTTTTTTCCCCGGTTATTGCACACCTTCGCTGATAGGCATCTGTGATCAATACTTTAAATGCGCCCTGGCCGATTCTTGGTTTAATGATTTGTTCTTTTCCATATAAATTTGCTAATGGACCTTCTGCGCTAATAATTTCATACTGATCATTCAATGTCCTCTCCGAGGCAACCAGTTTTGCCCCATTTTGTTTAGCTAGGTTTTGTTGCACCTGTTTATATAAAGTTTTACCATAATATTCAGATGTATCATAACCTTTACCCTGGACAATACCCGGTTTCCAATCATCCGGAACAGGAATCCAATCATTTTTATCCCAGAAGAAAGGGGTGGATAATATGACACAACCAATTTGGGGATCTGGATCCTCAATTCCAATAAGTTCCTTGTTCCATTCGCTATTCCAAAGGCCTCCCAGGCCAAGGATGAAGGCAACCTTGAAAAACTCAGGAAAAATCCCCCGCCAACAATAAAGTTATTAGGACTGTGCAATTTAAATAAAAACAGTTCACCTTCTTTTAAAGCCCTAAAGGTTCCCTTTCCGCTGGGTTTCCAAAAATTAATCTCTTCACAATTTTCCTCTTTTAAGGTAGTAAACCAATCATAGTCCGTGACGCCCACAAACATTTTCAAAACCTCACACCACCTTTAATTGGAAATCACATAAGATATACTTCAATCATTTTGGAATAATTCCTGCTTTTTCGAATATTTTTGCTTCCATCGCAGGTTTTCGTAGATTTCATCATTTTTCTGTAGAAGGACAAGATAACAGGTGGGGGTATCATCACAATATTATGACGATACCCCCACGAAAAAAATTTATCAACCACTTTTGTTTTTCCCGATTATCACTTCAATTTTGCCTCACGCACATCCAGCTTTTCTTGTAGTCCAGCTAGAATTATTGTAAAATAAGTATGAAATAATTAACCATTAATTGGGGGATGCTTCTATGATCATTAAATCATTAACTTGCTCAAGAAACGATTATAGTACTATTACTAACCTTGCAAAAGAAACCCAAGAACCTATTTGTACTACCAAAAATGGTGAAGGAGATCCTGTTGCGATGAGTATTGAGGCATTTGAAAGGCAAGTAGAATTAATCCGCTTAAGGACAAAGCTTGAGTTGGCGGAGCAATCCCGACTTGCCGGGGATCCAAACTATACTATTGATATCTCGAAAAAACGCTTACAGAAAATTCTTGATAAATAGAACATTTGTCCCATCTAGGGCCGATTTTATTATGTTTTATTTTCCACAAACTGAATACTAACACCATTGGGGTCCTTGATATAGAAGAATTTGATATTGGGGTTGGGCTCAAAAGGGCCGCTTTCCACGCTTAAACCCTTTTCTTTGATAAAAGCAATCTGCTGATCAACGGAATCTACTTTAAATCCCAAGGAAATGCCCTCAACACTGGCTGGCAATTTTGCTTCCGAATCATAAAGCAACTCAACCTCCGTGCCGCCGTCGTTTAGAAAAGCTATTTCCACGTCCTGCCCTCCGGCAAATCTCCTGCTTAAAGAAAGGCCTACTATCTCTTGGTAAAATTTAATTGATTCCTCCAAATTATTAACCCTAATTGTACACCAGCAAAATTTCATTATCTTTCACCTCTCCCTATAACCTTACCTGCCTTTGAATTTACACCCTCATAATTTCCCCTGCTCAATCTTAAATCTTCAAAAGGTAAAGATAGTTTAGTAATAGCAGTTTCCATTAGTTTATAAATACATCCATACCCCTTTCGGTGTCTATATGTCCGTAAAAGCCGAAGTCACCATTATCACTACCGCCGCTGAATTTAATATTATCAGCCACTATTTCTTCTTGTCCGTCAGCCAGTTTAATTAAACTATAAAAATCCCCACCCTTGTATCTAACAAACAATAACTCGTTATTTGCAACCTGCAAAGGCAGAAAATCAAAATTTTCTCCAACTGTTAGCTGCTTGATCTTCTTTGTTTCCAAATCATATTCATAAATATGATGGGCTTTTTGATTCCAAACTTCGTAGACGCCGGCACCAGGAAGATCTTCTGCGGCTTTTGTTGCCGAGTATAATATTTTTTTGCCATCCAGGGTAAAGCTGGGAGTCATGGCAACAAGCTCTTGATCCATAAAATTTATGGTTTGATAGCTTCCGCTCCGGTCTACCTCAAGGGCCACCACTTCTTTATTTTCAATCATATCCCTGCCTGCCCCAACAATTAAGCCAATCAGTTTGCTCTTAGGATTGAGGGCTAAATGATTTTTGTAGGACAATGTGGTTAGATCCTGAAGTACTGCATGGGTTTTGGCCTCCACATCATAGATACCTATACTAATTCCATCGGAGCTTAGGGAACCGGAAGCCGGTTTTTCCATGATATAAACTAACTTCCCATCAGCTGATACATCCCAAACAATGGGATTATAGCCTATTGTTTCGAGGGTTGATTGCCTGCCTTCCACTACCACTTTAACCGAAAACTTGTTATTATCACTGTCATACTGTTTTAAATCTATCTCCACCACTCCATCATTGCTCATAAATTCCCCATTTTCATTGGACCATCTATTTAGTCTGGAACCATAAACCAAGGTGTTTTTGCTGGCTACCAGCCCTACATAATAATATTCGTCAAGATGTTCCTTTATTTCCTTTGACAATACATTTAATACTTTAAATCCCGGTTCTTTACTAGAGCCGTAGATGAGAGTTTCGTTATCAAACCAACTATAGCTATTATAATAATGCTCAATTCCATCGGCAATTTGTTCGTAGTCTCCCTCTTTTATGTTATAGATAAAAAGGCTGTTTGCCTTAGTATAGGCAATATAGCTTCCCTCTTTTGAAATAAGGGGGTATTCAAAATTCTGGCCCTCCTGGATTTTAACCTCATTTCCGCCTGTTAAAGGGGAGTAGTAAAGCCCATCATCTTTGATGTAAACGGCAATAGAATCATTTTTATCCTTAACCTGAACCGGTGCAACACCACAGGCTACAGTAAACCCCGTCACTAGTATAAACATCCCCATCAAGACAGATAAGACCCGCTTTTTGCCACTTGCTTTTTCTGAATAAATCATTTTTTCCAGTCTAATTTTTAGTTGCCGTCCACCATCACCCATAGAGGTGCTCAAGGAAGGTTTTCCTAATCTATTGCTCCCAATGGAGCTTAAAATGGTTTCCCCATAGTACTTTCTATCCTTGATATCCATTGTTGCCACTACCTTCTCGTCTATGGAATACTCACAAAACTGATTCATTTCCCGTAGTAGCAAATGAATAAAGGGGTTAAACCAGTGGAGGGTGCCGATGATTAGCCCCATAAGCTTGACAAGAATATCATTTCTTTTAAAATGATTTAACTCATGCAGAAAGATCATTTTTAATCCTTTATGGTCCTCACCAATGCCGGGTAGAAGGACCATAGGACGCAAAACCCCCACCAACATTGGTGATTCCACACAGCTCGAGATCCTGAGGGGAATTTGCTTTTTAATCTTTAATTCACCCCTGCACTGATCGAACAAAGCTACAATATCAGCTTTTTCCATAGCGGTACTATGTTGTAAAATGTAGAATCTAAACCTAGTGTAGTGGCCGATTTTTATTAAAAGCAAGGCAAGTGCGCCAATCAGCCAAGTGTACTTTATCAACTCTTTAAAAGGGAACGGCTTAAATTTTAAGTCCTGGCGGTTTTGCACTTCTGTTTGCGGGGAATAAGTAGCTTGGTTTTGTAAGTTGACATTTGTTTCACCCCGGAAGTTATTATCCACTAGACCATTGTTACTTTCTGCTTCTTTTACTGCTTCTATCGGCTTGGGGTTTTCTAAAGCCTTAAAACCCTCACTTACCGGATTAGGAATATTAGCAATAGCAACCGTGGGAAGTTTTACGAAGCTTCCCACAGGTATTACAAAAAAAGCTAAAATTAAGATAAGCAACTTATAATGCCAGGTGGAACTAAAATGATTTTTAGTTAGGGGCTTCAGCAACAAAAAGACCAACAAGATAATGGTTCCTGTGATAGAAAGGTTAATTAAGTAATCAAGCATTTCCACATCATAACCCCCTAATCCAGTCTTTTAATTCCCTCAGGTCCCGTTCATCAATTCTCTTGTTATCATATAATGAAGCCACTAAGGATTTGATACTGCCATCATACATATCCTCGATAAAACCATTGGCTTGATGGGATTTGTATTCGCCCTTGCTGATTTTTGGGGAGTAATAATTGATTCCTTTTTCTTTCCTGACCTTTAAAACACCCTTATTTATCAACCTTTTTGCTAGAGTGAGTATGGTAGTATGTTTCCAAGGGTTTTCCTCCCCCAGCTTTTCGATTATGTCCGCTGATGTGATTTCTTGATCCACATCCCAAATGATTTCCATTATCTCCTGTTCTGCATCCGAAATTCTAATTGGCTTCACTTACCTCAACTCCCATTCTACAACTTGTAGTATCAACTCCATTTTACACCTTGTAGAATGAACTGTCAATGGAATTATCTCAGGAATTTAATACCTATACATGGTTTTCCCAATAAAAAAATAACAAAAGGGCGGAAGTATCGTCACATATCGGCTGGCAAGGTTTTACACCTCAAAGAATATATGTGACGGCACCGCCATCCCCCCATCATTCCCCAACTTTAACCCTGGGACAAAAGTCCTGTCCCCGTGTCCCACCAAAAAAACCGGCTTTGGCCGGTTTTTGGGTGTTAGCAGTCTCTTAATTCTAGATATCTTTCTAATTTTCTTTTAACTCTTTGGAGGGCGTTGTCAATGGATTTTACATGTCTGTCTAAATCTAAGGCGATTTCTTGATAGGATTTGCCCTCTAAGTAGGACATCAGTACCTTCCATTCCAAATTACTTAAGATTTCCCCCATTTTTTCTTCTATATCGTCAAATTCCTCCCGGGAGATAATCAATTCCTCCGGATCGGTAATTTTGGTTCCTGAAATAACATCTAGTAGAGTGCGGTCGGAATCCTCATCATAAATAGGCTTATTTAAAGACACATAAGAATTAAGCGGTATATGCTTTTGCCTGGTAGCTGTCTTGATGGCTGTAATGATTTGTCTTGTAATACAAAGTTCTGCAAAGGCTCTGAAAGAAGCAAGTTTATCTCCGCGGAAATCTCGAATGGCCTTATAAAGACCAATCATTCCTTCCTGAATTATATCTTCACGATCCGCCCCGATCAAAAAGTAAGATCTGGCTTTTGCTCTGACAAAGTTTTTGTATTTGTTGATCAGGAACTCTTGCGCATAATCATCCCCACCCTGAGCAAGTAAGACTACATCCTCATCAATCATTATTTCTAGACTATCACAGGCCATTCTCTGGGGATTTACACTCATTACATCGCCTCCACCTAAAGATTTGCCAGACCCTATGCGTCAATTCATTTTTGCCCTGCTTTCCCCTAGGTTCAAGCCTGCAAGAAAATTGAAGAAACATGGTCGACGCAAACATCAAGGTTGTCCTGCCTTCTTTGTAATTATAACGGATCTGAAAATTAAAATCAAGAAAAAATCTTGAATTGGCAAGGGTTTTACCAGATAATTTCTACCTTCTTCGCCAATCCTCCAGGATTTGTTGCAAATCCTTTTCTAATCTTTCCGCCAGGGGCATGGATTTTGCCCCATTATTATAAAATCTTTTACCTTTTTCTCTGGTTACCAAAACCTTTTCCCTTAATTCCCGAGCTGAGATTCGTATTCCGCCCTTCCCCAAAACTATTTGCTGCTCCAGGCGATCGGAGGTTGCTACCGCTACCCCAACCCCCTTCGGAAGGTTATAAATCAGCTTTTCAATTACACTGTCCGCAGTTTCTCCTTGCCGGGAATAAATAATCTTCACGCCCTTTTCAAGGCTAAAGGATTCTTCCCCCTTGACCTGATGAGCATCAAAAACCAAAATTATTTCCTCCCCACTGTAACCCCGATAGTCGGCCAATATTTCCAGCAGCATTTCCCTGACATGGGCCAAATCCCCCTCCTTGGTTGACTCAAATTCCGGCCAATTATTGATGATATTGTAACCATCGACAATTAGTACTTCCAAGACATTCATGATCTTCCCCAGCGCTGGCGGGCCCCCTCATAAAGGGCTACGGCGGCAGCCACCGATGCATTGAGGGAATTTATTTGCCCTTTCATCGGTATGTGTACTAAAAAATCACAATTATCCCTGATTAAACGGCTTAACCCTTCCCCTTCGGCACCTACCACCAAGACCAAGGGCATTTTCCAATCCAGATCGTAAATACTTTCCTGGGCGGCCCCCTCCAAACCTGCTATCCACAGGCCTTGCTTTTTTAATTGCAACAAGGTCTGGGAAAGGTTGGAAACCCGGGCTACCGGGACATATTCCATGGCCCCGGCGGAGGTTTTGCCCACAGTGGCAGATAAAGAAACACTCCTAGCCTTGGTGATAATTACACCATGAGCTCCCATGGCATCCACCACCCTTAAAATTGCCCCTAAGTTATGAGGGTCCTCCAAATGATCCAAGGCCACCAGTAGGGGCTGATCCCCTTTTTTTTCGGCTTCCTCTAAAAGGGCCTCAACCGATAAGTAACTTTTAGGAGCCACATAAGCCAAGACTCCTTGATGCTTGCCTCTTTCCGTCAGCTCATCCAAATTTCGACGGGAGGCTTGTTGTATGGGAATACCCCGTTTTTTTGCCAAATTTACTATGGGCAGAAAGCTTCCTTCCAATTCTGCCACCAAAACCTTATTTACTTCCCTACCGCTTTTTAAAGCTTCCATGACCGGATTTCTACCAAAAACAAGATCGGACATTTACTCACCCCACCGGGTTCTTTAATTTATACTACCTTTTTAGGCCGGCTATTCCTGTTTAACTATTGGTATTTGTTGCCCTAGTTTTAATGGCAGCCGCCCTGCCACAAGAAAATTCACCCTCATAACAAACTCCGACTGTTTCGCAAGTGGGGCCCGCTTTTGCAAATAAAACAGGGGCCACTTTTTTGACCTCCATCAGCATCAAACGTCCCAGGCGCCGAATTTCCCACTGAGCCCGTTGGCACAAACGATGTTCAAAAAAATTCAGCAGGCTGCGAGCGTTAAAGGTAAACACCAGCTTAGTTTCACTGGCCTGGGGCAGCACAAAACGGGCATCCTCCTTGGGTACTAATTCTACCAGCTTTTGATAAGCCTGATTGATTTCTGCCATAGTTTTCTCAAAAATTGCCAAGCTGTCCGGATTGCTTTTCACACTGGGAGGAATGATGTAGTCAAAGTTTTTTTCCAGGACATATCTTTGGGATTGTTGGGAGTAAGAGGCAATCCGATGTCTTACCAACTGGTGGGATAAGGCTCTGCTGATTCCCTCCACCGCAAACGTAAAGTTAGCATGCTCCAAAGGAGATAAATGACCCGAGGTAATGAGCTTTTCCAGCAGTTTAAGTTCTTCTTCTCTGGTGAATCTCTCCAATAAGGTTTCTGCCCCCACCGCGGAGTAACAAAGACGGGCCGCCGCCGCCACAGTTCTTTCCGGATTGGGGGTATAATTAATCAGTTTTACCTTCATTGCCGTCCATCTCCTCCGCATCTAAATACTGCCTAATGCCTTCCAACAGTTGATATAATCTATCGGTCTGACCGCTTAAATATAGATAACCGACCAGAGTTTCAAAACCGGTGCTATAACGGTAGTTTAACATATCGGCATTTTTCGGTATATGGCCGGATTTAGCATTTCTACCCCGACGGACCAATGTTTTTTCTGCTTCTGACAACACGGGCCCCAAATCTTTGACAAATCCGGCCTGAAAATCAGCATTGACCACAGCAGTGGCTTTATAATGCAAATCCTTCACCTTAGAAATTTCGCCGCTGACTAAGGCAAGGCGAATATACAGCTCATAAACCGCATCACCTATATAGGCCAAAACTAGGGGAGATAGAGTGTCGGGGTTTGGAAGGGGGTCTAAGTTTCCTAACAAATTCTTCACTGTCCTTTCTTCCAACGGACTCCGTGAGGAGTATCCTCCAGTATAATCCCCAGTCCATGTAAACGATTTCTAATTTCATCCGCTATCTGCCAATCCTTTTTAGCCCTTGCCCCCTGCCTTAAATCAATGGCTAGCTGGATTAAGCCCGCCAGCAAGGCTTCATTTCCATCTTCAAGCCGATTATTTTCTACCCCTATGGGAACGCCCAAGACCTGCTCCATTAACTCCTCCAATAGTCGGGCAGCCTCCTTTAGCTGCATTAAAGCCTTGGGTTGGACGGCTAGTTGCTCTAAATTAGCAAAACTATTGCACTCCCTACAAAACTCAAAGATAAATCCTAAGGCTTTGGCGGTATTAAAATCATCGTTCATGGCCATTATAAAGTTTTCCCTGCATTCCGCCCCTTTTTGCCCAAGAACTTCCCGGCCTGTGTTTTGCTTGGAGGCCGGGTTACCCTCTAAGAAGCTGATCTTTTCTTGCAATAGCTGCCCTGTTTTTTTAATTCTATCTAAAGCCTTTTGACTTTCTTTTAGTTTCTGATCATCAAAATCCAAGGGACTTCTGTAATGGGTCTCCAGTAGAAAGAAACGGATCACTTCCGCGGGAAATTTGGCTAGGATATCTCTCACCAAAAAGAAGTTACCCAGGGATTTTGACATTTTGGCTTGATTGACGGTAATAAAACCGTTATGCATCCAATACTTAGCAAAATGTCCCCCTGTTCCAGCCCTAGATTGGGCAATTTCATTCTCGTGGTGGGGAAAAATTAAATCGGCTCCCCCTCCATGAATATCAAAATCCGCCCCCAGGTATTTGAGGGACATTACCGAGCACTCTATATGCCAGCCCGGTCTGCCTAAACCCCAGGGACTGTCCCAGGCAATTTCCCCTTCCTTGGCCTTTTTCCACAGGGCAAAGTCTAAAGGATCCTCTTTTTTTAAGTCCACCTCCACCCTAGCACCGGCTTGCAGTTCATCCAAACTGCGGCCGGACAGCTTGCCGTATTCTTGAAAGGAGCGTACCCTAAAATAAACATCACCATTAACTTCATAGGCTGCTTCCTTGCTGATTAAAATAGAAATTAATTCCACGATCCCTTGCAGGTTCTCACTGACGCGAGGATGGTGGTCAGCCTTTAGCACATTTAAGGCCCCGGCATCCCGAAAGAATTCTTGGATATACTTTTCTGCCAAAGCAAGGGGTTCAGTCTTTAATTCTTTGGCCTTATTAATTATTTTATCATCAACATCGGTAAAATTCTGAACAAAAACAACTTCATAACCTAGAAAACTAAAGTAACGACGCACCACATCAAAAAACACTAAGGGCCGGGCATTTCCCAGGTGAATATAGTTATAGGTTGTGGGCCCGCAAACATAGATCTTTACTTTACCTTCTTCCACCGGAACAAAATCCTCTTTACTTCCGGACAAGGTATTATAAATCTGCATGGGTTTTCCCCTCCAATTCTTCTACTCTTTTTTCCAGTCTCTCAATATTTTTTTGCAAAGAAAAAATCATTTCTGCCACCGGGTCAGGCACTAGGTCATGCCTTAAATCTATATCCAACATATCCGTACTAGGAATATTTTTACCGTTACGGACAACCACTTTACCGGGAACCCCCACAACCGTGCAGTTATCCGGCACATCCTTTAAAACCACCGAGCCAGCCCCCACTTTAACATGGTTGCCGATGGTGATACTGCCCAACACCTTAGCACCTGTGCTAATGACCACATTGTTACCGATGGTGGGATGTCTTTTGCCTTTTTCCTTACCTGTACCTCCCAAGGTCACCCCTTGATAAATTGTTACATTATCTCCTATCTCTGCCGTTTCTCCAATGACCACGCCCATTCCGTGGTCAATGAACAAACCTTTCCCGATAACTGCACCGGGGTGTATCTCGATACCCGTTAAAAAACGGCTTAACTGCGAGATAAAACGGGCTAAAAAGTAAATCCTTTTCTTATAAAGCCAATGGGCTTGACGGTGAAAAAACATGGCGTGGAGACCCGGGTAGGTAAAAATAACTTCAAAGATATTCCTTGCGGCAGGATCCCTATCAAAGATCACCTGGATTCCTTCTCTAAAACGTTTAAACAAGGTCTATCCCCCCTTAAAAACTTTAACCGACAAGTTATAAAAAAAACCCAGTCCCTCAACAGAGACGGGGTTTAATCCGTGGTTCCACTCTGATTAAAACAATTTAAAATTGTTTATCTCATAAAAATAACGGTTTTTGGCCGGGATAATCTACTATGGATTCAACTACCCGCTCTAGGGTGCACTTCGGCAAAAATCCTTACCTAAATCGCTCTCAACCGGTGACGATTTTTCTCTGCCGGCGGTTTTTGCTTACTTTCCCTGTCATCACTTTAATTTTATTGCTTTTGAATTATTATACTCAGGGTTTAAATAGCTGTCAATCAAAAAAGCGAAAAGCTTTTGGGTATTTCTTTGGGGTCTGTAGAAGGGTTAAAGATTTTGTCAAGCGGTGGACAAGCAATTGCTTAAATCTTTTTGGGTATTCCTTTGGGGTCTTTTTGCATGCGATTCTGCATGAGATCCTTCATTCCGCTTCGCTACATTCAGGATGACGTTTGAGTAGGGCCTCGCTACATTCAGGATGACGTTTGAGTAGGGCTTCGTCCCAACGTCACCCTGAACGAAGTGAAGGGTCTCATACAGAATCACATGCAAGCAATGTTAGGCTATATTTAGCCATAAAGTAGGGGCCTCGCCCCAACGTCACCCTGAACGAAGTGAAGGGTCTCATGCAGAATCACATGCAAAACAACTGCTTGACCACTACTTGACCACTGCTTGACAAGTCTTTTCCACTTTCCACCATAACCTAGAGGACGTGACTACTCTTTTGTAAAATCCAAACCGGTGGTTTGTCTAAAGCGTTTTTGGATTTCTGCTTTACCTAAAATGGGGATAATATCGTGAAGCTCCGGGCCGTGCATTTGTCCTGTTAAGGCCACTCTAATGGGCATAAATACCTTTCTGCCCCCTAGACCCAATTCTTTTGAAGTTTCTTTTAAAATCTTTTTCACCCTACTGCTTTCCAACTCCCCCTCCTGGTTGATCTTATCCAAAAAAAGTTGCAAAACAGCAGGTACCTGTTCCTCAGCCAAAACTTCTTTTGCCGCTTCATTCTCAAGCTTTATTTCCTCGGCAAAGAACATACCCACATGTTCCGTTACATCGCTGATAAAAGGTAAGTAATCCTGGACGGCGGCAATTATTTTTGTTACTTTTTCTTGTTCTTGATTGTCCTGCTCTCTGGGCAAATAACCCTTTTGTCGTAAATAGGGTATAGCCAAAGATGTCAATTTTTCTACAGGCGTTTGACGAATATAGACTCCGCTGATCCAGTTTAATTTTTCCACATCAAAAACAGCGGGATTTTTGGCAACCCGGTCCAAGGAAAATTGCTGACATAATTCCTCCATGCTGAAAATTTCCTCCTCACCTTCCGGGGACCAACCTAAGAGGGCCAGAAAATTCACTAAGGCCTCCGGCAGATAACCGGCCTCTTTATATTGCATGACAGAGGTGGAACCGTGCCTTTTACTCATCTTGGTACGATCCTTCCCCAGAATCAAGGAAATATGGGCAAAAGCAGGTTCAGGAAAGCCCAGGGCTTTATAGACTAAAATTTGCCTTGGAGTGTTGGATAAATGCTCCTCTGCCCTGATAACATGGCTTATTTTCATCAGGGCATCATCCACCACTACCGCAAAATTATAGGTGGGTATGCCGTCGGATTTAATAATTACGAAATCCCCTATGCCGTCACTTTCAAAGGAAACATTGCCCCGGACTAGGTCCTTAATCACAATTGTTTCCTCCCCGGGCACCCGAAAGCGAATCACAGGCTTTCTTCCCTGTTTAGTATATTCTGCTTCTTGTTCCGGGGTTAGATGACGACAATTGCCTAAGTATCTGGGCATTTCCCCTTTAGCTAGCAGCTCCTGTCTTTGATTCTCCAATTCTTCCTCAGTACAATAGCAGCGATAAGCCTGTCCTTTTGTCAACAGGCTTTCTACATAGGGCCGGTAATTAGCTAACCTTGCTGTTTGTCGGTAAGGGCCAAAGGAACCCCCCTTGTCCGGGCCCTCGTCCCAATCTATGCCCAGCCATTTTAAAGAATCCAGAATATTGGCTTCGGACTCCGGACTGGATCTTTCCAAATCCGTATCTTCGATTCTTAAAATAAATTCCCCACCCATTTTTTTAGCATAAAGATAATTAAATAGGGCGGATCTGGCCCCACCAATATGTAAAGGCCCTGTGGGGCTGGGTGCAAAGCGAACTCTGATTTTATCCACAACTTTTTCCTCCTTTTTCTACCTTCTACTATCACCTGCAGAATCACGTGCAAAACAACTGCTTGACCATTGCTTGACAAATGTTTTTTCTGCCTCTTACCACCTCATACAGAATCACATGCAAGCAATGTTAGGCCATATTTAGCCATAAGGTAGGGACCTCGCCCCAACGTCACCCTGAACAAAGTGAAGGGTCTCATGCAGAATCACATGCAAAACAACTGCTTAGCCACTGCTTGACCACCGCTTGACCATTGCTTGAC
>JBBAFB010000057.1:0-12661 GCA_041655595.1 Bacillota bacterium | reverse complement strand
ATTTTTTGCTGCATTAAAACTGCTCCCCCCCAGTCCCCCGATCCTCGCTCATCATCCATTATACAATAGGGCACTGGGAGTCTCATTGGTAAATTCTTAAAGCCGAAGGGGTTGAGAATTGGCCAAGCAATGGGCAAGCTGTTGTCAAGCTGAAAAACTTTCGGCTGTTAGCTTTTTATTGCCTCTTTTAAATACTGAATTTCCTTTTCAATTTTCTTCTGACGATTACCCAGGACAAGGCTGTAGCCAAAAATAAATAACCAAATCACAGTATATGCCGCCCAAACAAAGTTCATTTTGTTCATTTTTTTACCTCCTAATCTATTCGTTCTCTTAGGACACTTTTGATATTTTCCAACTCACGACGGCTGGTCTCGATGGCTAAAGATTTCAACATATAATAAATATAAAGAAAAGTAAAAGCAAAAACTGTCACAATTAGGGCATGCAGCATTTTGGGATGTAAGCCGCCGCCCGTAGAACCAAAAACCATGGGGTGGGCCACCCTCCATAAATGCACCGAGTAATAAACAATGGGCACATTTAAAAAGCCGATTATGCCAAAAACTGCACTTAAGGTAGCTTTGCGGTGATACTCAGCCACCGCCCCCCTAACTAAAAAATAAGCGACGTAAATAAACCAAATTACCAAGGTGCTGGTCAGCCTCGGCTCCCAGGTCCACCAGGTATTCCAAGCGCTTTTGCCCCAAATGGGTCCTGTTAACAGCACTAGGGTTGCAAATAAAAGACCTATTTCCGCACTGGCCATCCCGTAGCGATCCCATTTCCCATCCTTAGTCATCAAATACATAATACTGACCACAAAAACTACCAAAAAAGCCAATGCACCGTTCCAAGCTACCCCTACATGAAAATAAAAAATCTTTTGGACCTCCATCATTACCTTTTCCATGGGTGCGTAAATAAAAATCATGTAGATAGATATTGTCATCAACAAAAAAGTGATGGCCCCCGCGGCCTGATGTAGGGTTTTGTTTCTCGTTGACATCTTTTACACCTCCAATACATATTCAAACAAGAGCAAGGGTGCAATTAAAAATATTAAATCATACACTACCAGTAATCGAATCCAAGTGACCAGTTGTTCTACTTGGCCGGAACCGGTTAAAATGAGACCCGTTGCTTTCACACTTGCTATTAAAATAGGTACTACAATCGGAAAGAGGATTAAAGGAAGTAAGATTTCACTGGAACGAGTATTGGCAGCTAGGGCCCCTAAAAGGGTTCCTACGGTGGCAAATCCCAATGTACCTAAAAAGATAATCAGCACCAGCAACCCCACGGAACCCACAATTCTGTAATCAAAAAACACCAGGAATAGGGGTAGGGAGATTATCTCCATAACTACCATCAAGAAAAAGGTACCCAGGGTTTTGCCTATATAGATGGAAACGGGATCACAGGGGGCTAATAATAACCCCATCAAGCAATCCTGATGTTTTTCAGACACAAAGGCTCGATTTAAACCTAAAACTCCTGCGAAAGTAAAGGCAACCCAGATCATTCCGGGAAAAACCGCCTCAGTAATACCCCTGGATGGGGGAAAAGCAAAAGCAAAAACCACTACCACTAAAACAGAAAAAGTCAGCATAGAACTGATAACCTGCTTTGAGTGCCATTCCAACAGCAAATCCTTTTGGAAGATGTGCCAGCCTTGACGTAATAACATCACTGTCCACCTCCCACATGTTGTCTGTAAAGCTTTTTAAAACCTTCGGAAGTTATTCCTTCCGTCTTCGTTGCATAAGCAATCCTCCCCTTAACTAAAATCAAGACTCGATTACTTAGCTCTAAACCTTGCTCATAATTATGGGTAACCATAAAAATTGTTCTGTTACTATCGGTCAAACGCGTTAATACCGAGTTTAGAATCTCTATGGCATTTTGATCCAACCCGGTGTAGGGCTCGTCCAAAAATAAAATTGCCGGTTCGTGCAATATAGCCCTTGCTATGGACAGCCTTTGCTGCATCCCCCGGGAAAAGGTTCTAACGGGGTCATGCAGTACATAATTTAGTCCTACCTGGGACAAAACCTCTTGAATCCTACTTTTCAAATGGGCTACTTGGTAGAGCTTCCCGTAAAACTGTAAATTTTCGTAAGCGGATAAATTATCATAGAGAAATGTGTTATGGGAAATTACCCCGATCTTGCCTTTGATTTTCCTGTTTAGATCACCTGCGGCGGCTCCATCAATCAACAATTTGCCGGAGGAGGGTTTAATTAAAAGGGATAAAATTTTCAACAAGGTTGTTTTTCCCGCCCCGTTGGGGCCCAGAACAGTTACAAATTCGCCCTCGGCTATGGTTAGATCAATTCCCGCTAAAATTTCCCTGCCGCCTATTTCCTTGGTAATCTTTTCTGCCTTAATAATGGGAGCTACCTCCCTTCAATTTGCAAGCGTACTTCAATTAATTTCTTTTTATAAAAAGCCAGCCTTGCCTCGTATTCTGATTGTTCAATAATACCTTGAGCAAAATCCTGCTCTAATTTAATCAGCTTTCCTTTTAAAATGTTTTCTCTAATTTTTAACTCATTAAAATCTCCCTTTTGGACCTGTTCCAATCGGTTTTGCTCGCTTAACTGGCCTTTTTTAAACAAGTACCTGCCCAAAATACCTAGGGGCAAACCCACAACGACCAGCATAAATAAGTGGGGCTCGACATTTCTTAAGGGCGATGCATTCCAACCATCCACATGGGCTTTACTATGTAAAGGAGGAGCGATATTCCTGTCAACAAAGCCAATGCCCTGTCCCTCCATATCCCCTTGAAAGGAACCATCGCCGGGGTGAATAACAAGAGATAATTGATCACCCTCGTTAAAAGAACCGCTATAAACATGTAATTGCCTGCCACCCATGGAGGTTATCCCCTGATCAGCCAGCCCGGCCCCGCTAACTTGCAAAGCTCCGGCAGGAACGATAATAAAAAAGGTTTGAACATTATTATTAAACTCTCTTTCCAAGTGAAAATGGTCTTCTCCCAAAGAATCCAAGAAATAATGAAATACTAAGGTAGTCTCCCCCGGGGGAAACTCCTGAGTGAAAATAATCCGGTCGCTGCTGATAATAGTTGTGACCTCCTCCACTCCCGGGCCATAGGTAAACTCTTCCGCTCCTTGAGGTAGAAAAAAACTAAGTTCCCCCTTGGTTATGGCTTCCTCCCCCGGATTCAAAAGCCGATATTGTTCCGTTATGGACAATCTTCCTTCTTCCACCGGTTCAATCAGCAAATGATTTAAAAGAACCTCCGGCTGGGAAGCATAAACAGCCTGACCAATAAAAATCCACAAAACTACTGCTAAAAGAATAATCCTTTTTATCCGGCACCTTGGCTCCAACATTGAGTCACCCCTATGCTAACCTTCCCTACTTTTTTGAAGATCTTTACGTATTTGTGCTAATTCCTGCTCCAGTTCTTTTTCTAACTCCGCCTCAATGGCAGCCCTGTCTTTTACAAACTGGGGGGAATCCCCTTTTGCTTTTGCCTGGGACCGTAAAACTTGAATCGCCCTGGGCTGATATTCCCCTTTTAACTTTAAATAATCCTCCTCCGCCAATTTGCCCATTTGATAGTCAAACTCAATCTCGGCCAAAGTAGCAAAGATTATTTCCTTCGCTTCTTCGGTATTAACCGTGCTGACAGCCGGTTTCGCCGTCTTTGTTTCTTCCGCTAACGGCTTGAGTAAAGGTACACCGACCAAATAAACGCTGATACCCAGTAATATTAAACCAGCTACAATTACAACCGGATCCATTTCTCATCCTCCCGGAAATCAAATTTACCATTAGGCAGGCCTGGATTTATAACGGGGCCCTAAACGGCTGCCTCTGCCGGGCCAAACTGCAAACAAGGTGCCGATTATTAACAAATAACCGCCTATCCACATCCAAGCCATCAAGGGGTTGATATTTATTTTAATCGTGGCTATTTCCCCCCCCTGAGACCAAGAGGATAGAACTACATACAAATCCTCTTTAAAGCCGCCCATAATACTTACCTCCGTTGTAGGCTGTTCAAACTCAGGATAAAAAACTTTTTCCGGAGCCACACTGCCAAGAAGTTTGCCATCCTTAACTACCGGCATTTCAGCATAAACGATGCCTTTATTCTCAAACATTTTTTCTTGCAAGCCCTGGTAAGTAAGGGTATAGCCACCAATTTCAATGGTTTCACCAATTTGAACCGTCTTGGTAGTTTCCGTCGGATAGCCCATGGTACCTACAATGGCCAAGGCGATTAAAACTGTACCTAAATGCACCAAATAACCGCCGTAGCGCCTTCTGTTTTTGGAAACTAAACCCCAAAAAGCCTGAAACAAGGAATCGCCTCGAATTTTGCTTCTGACTAATGTACCTTTAATGATCTCCTTTAAATGAACCAAGGCAGTAAACGCGGCTATTCCAAAAACCAGGGGCTGCCAGATTTGTCCATCTCCCTTGACAAAATAGACAGCAGCGACAACGGGTAGAGACGAAATAAAAGGCCATAAAATACTTTTAACCAGTTTTTTAAAATTGGATTTTTGCCAAGCAATTACCGGACAAATACCCATTAAAAAAAGTGTGGTAAATAAGATAGGGCCGGCAACTTGGTTAAAAAAAGGAGGTCCCACGGTGACAGCCACTCCCTTGACCCAATTAGAAACCAAGGGGAAAATAGTACCCCAAAAAACAGCAAAAGCAGCACCAACTAAAAACAAATTATTTAAAAGAAAGCTGCTTTCACGAGACAGATAGCTTTCAAATTCTTTTTCTTCTTTAAAAGTATCGGAACGCCAAATTAATAAACCAACCGAAGCAAACAGCATTAGGGTTAAAAATCCTAAAAACAAATTACCCTGTTGAGAAACTCCAAAAGCGTGGACTGAGGTAATAACCCCACTCCGCACGATATAGGTTCCAAACAAGGTAAGGATATAAGTAACTATGATCAAGGCCATGTTCCAAATTTTGAACATACCCTTTCTTTCTTGAATCATGACGGAATGAATAAAAGCCGTGGCTGTCAGCCAGGGAAGGAAAGAAGCATTTTCCACCGGATCCCAGGCCCAAAAGCCCCCCCAGCCCAATTCTGTATAAGCCCACTGGGCTCCGTACAGATTACCTATTGATAAGAACAACCAGGCCAGTACCGTCCAACGCCGGGTGGATTTAATCCATAAATCCCCTGAGTCCTTTGTAATTAAGGCTGCCATAGCAAAGGCAAAAGGAACAACAAAGCCCACATAACCAAGAAAAACCGTAATCGGGTGAATAATCATTCCCGGGTTTTGCAACATGGGATTTAGTCCGCGACCATCCATTACAGCCCCCCCGGTAGGAGCAAAGGGATTTGCAAAAAAGGTAACGGCTAACAGAAAAAAGATATTATTGATTAACAGTACCAGATTAACATAGGGCATTAATTTCTTATTCTGTTCCTGCTTGGAATTAGCAACTATTGCCGAATAGATAGATAAAACAAGGGCCCAAAGCAAAAGGGATCCTGCATTGCCCGCCCAAAAGGCTGATAATTTATATAGGAGAGAAAGACTCAAGCTGGTATAGCGATAAACATAGAGCACAGAAAAATCACTGGTTACCAACAGGTAAAGGAGTGCCGCCGAGGACACACTGACCAAAATTGCTATGGCCCCCATACCGCCCCTGGCGCTCTCCATAAAGCGTTTGTCTCCGGTTTTGATACTTAAAACTTGGATAACAAAGGAAAGTACTGCCACCAACAATGCAATTACTAATGCTAAAAACCCTAAATCAGCCATCATTTTCTATCAATCCCACCCCTCGAAAGATGCGAATCATTCCAGAAAAGTTATCTTAAGCTTTTTAATCTTCTGCAGCCTCATATTTGCTGGGGCATCTTGTCTCAACAGAATCCGCCCGAAAGATCCCGCCATCATGATCATATTTACCCCTTAAAATGGCCTCCGCACCATCTTCGTGATCAAGATTATCGGGGACTACATCATTAAATAATACAGGCATTTGATTAACCCCATCTGTCACCACAAATTCAACCTTAATATTTGTGCTATCCCAAACAACGGTTTCCGGCAAAACCTTACCCTCTACCAACAGGTAATCATCTTGAAATTTACTGCCTTTTTCAACCAAGTCACTAATGCTTACCTGGAAACCTGCACTGCTGCTAAAGCTGGTGATCATCAAATAGCCCATTGCGGCAACAATCACTAATGCACCCAAGGTCATCTTTAATTTCTTTGACAAGCCTACCACCCCCTGAACAGATATTTTTGCAGACAAAATTATTCTTTAATACCAAAAGGGTATCAAAAAAACCTCTATTATTCAACTTTTTAAACCTTTGTTAATAGAAAATTAATTTATAATTGCAAAAATCCTAAATACATTATATAAGACTTCCGAGGTAATGAAAAGCAAAAGGATAAAACCATTCCCGATAAAAGAAATGTCGCTAAACTGCTTAACCAGCACCTTAGCGACATAATTTTCTCAAAATATCAGCTGCCCTTGAGCTTCATTTTATTGCTTTGATCATGACAGTTTAAGCAGCTATTGCCGTATTCCTGATAATGCTCCCCTAAAAGATGTGCATTATGAAGCTTTCTGCTGAGGGCCTTAGAAGTCCCTTCCCCATGGCATTGCTGACATTCTGTAACGGATTCCTCATAAACCCGAGAGTGTCCTTCAATTTTAGCTACGGTAGCCTTTAGGCTATAGTCCTGCTCATCGGAAATTTTCTTATGACAATCCGTGCAGCCATTGGGTGCCTTATCTATAGAAGCAACACTGATGGACACAAATTCCGTACCCGGTTCCTCCAGCCCTGCCACAGTCAGCCTGCCATTTTGCTCTAACTTATGACAATGAACACAGCTGCCCTCATAACTACTGACAAAATGGTTTTCAGGTCCTCCGCTGTAATGAGCTGAATGTAAAATTCTTTGTATGCTGAATTGTGCGTCACTGGTATGACATTTGATACAATCGTTTATGCCCTCCAAAGCTTCGCCCGTATGTTCCTCGATATAGGCCAGAGATGTGGCTAAGGAATAATCCTTGTCATCGGAAATTTTTGAATGACAATCCAGACAGCCGGACTTATCCCCTGAGGAAACAAAAACCATGGGTTCTGCTATCTCTTGTGCAGGTTCTTCTCCTTGTGCCACCTCCTGTTGTCCTTGCGGCTCCCCTACTACCGGTGGTTTAGGATCCTTATTGCCACAACCTGCTACCAGAAAGAAAGCAAAAATCACTGCAAAAACAATTAAGAAAACTTTTCTTCTCAAAGACTTCACCTCGGTGTTATAAATTTCAGGTTGAGGAAAAACAGCTGTCCCCATGCTCCCTCCCTCATTATACCAGATAATAGGAAGCGTGGGGACAGTAATGGAGGGTCAATATTTTTTTTTAAATCATAACTTCCAGCAAATATTCTTGCTCAGAAAAACAACTTGTTGCCTGCTGTCAGCCATATTGCCTTATTTACATTTTATGACTGTTCCCATCATTATAGGAACACAGTTAGCCTTTATTAATTCTCAATTGGGTTTTCTAACATTACCCTAATTCCTACATCATTTCCAAAGCCACCGCTTTCACGCTTGCCCTCAGCACCAAAGGAAACTGCTGTTGCCAGTGAATAGCTCTTACTGATATCATCAAACTGGACATCATGGGGATTACCTGTAACCCTTGCACGTTTAATTTCAACGGTCCAAATCCCATCTGACCAACGGGCACCATACATAACCTGGGCTAAGTTACCGCTAGGTTCTTGCAAGATTATCTCAGGCACAAGACAATTGAGCTCTTTATATCTTGCCCAAGCTTTTTCTACTTCGGCTTTAGACAAATCAGCAATTTTAACTGCTCTGCCTTCGGCGATATCCTTCTCTGTAATCAATGTAGCATCTGCAAAATTTTCGGGATAAAGCTTGATATATTCAGGCTCGGTCATACTCATGTTTTCGTGTCCCAGTGAATTGTTTCTGTATAACATCTTGCCGGGTTTTCCTTGCAATGGATATGTCTCCATCCATTGTGTTGTATGGCACTGGGTACAATACTTACCAGTTTCTGTGTCAAGGGCTGTCCCCATGAAATCGGGATTATCCGGCCAGGTTTGGATTCTTTCATCCAAATAACCTACAAAATTGAAGGTTCCGGATGTGACCTGGAATGGATCCTTACTATCTGTTTCTAAAAAGCTTATAGGTCCGGGAGCCTGAGAATGGCTGATAGACCCAAGTAAGGAACCTGTTACCTGCATAGCACCGGGACCAAAACCGTGCTTGCACATAAAGTTCCACAAGTCAGCACTGGAACCGGGAGGGACCATGTGATGCATTACACCAGAATCATCCTCGTGACACATGTAGTTGCAACCACCCTCATCTAGAGCAAAGTCACTTGTTTCCCAAGCCATATTATACATTTCCCAGCTACGATAAACGGGATCATCTAACTCTTCACGATAATTTCTCCACTGGACAAATTTGTCCCCGTCATAATACCAGCAACCGGGAGTAACTATGGACATTGACGGATCTTCTACTGTATACATTAAAGCTATTTCGGTATCTGTGTAAATGGCTTGGAGTTTAGTATTATGACTAGCTATGCCTACTGCCTGCTTCCATTGGGGGTCATCGGGATTACCATCAATTTCTGGCATGGAATCGACTTTTTTAGCCAGCAAGGTTGGAATGTATCCTTTAGTTACACCTGCTGAAACTATTTCCTGTGGAGGTGCCGCAGGTGGATCATTTGTTGCTCCACCGGGTGCTGCGTTGCCCCCGCAGCCCGCCATCAAGCCTACAACTAAAAAGCTCATCAGTATAAATAACACTAAGGTACTCTTTCTCATCCTTTTAATCCTCCTTTTTTACCTTTACCGCTGAACTGCTGCCTATTCTACCCCCTTCCATTTAGTTTTTAATTAACCTATATATAGGCAGCGTATCTTTACTAGATATTTTTCTTCATGTTCTTGTGATTACCTTCTTTATAGTCAAAAAATAATATAATTTAACATTTCATTAATATTTAATTAATATCTTAATTAAGAGTAAAATTAAGTCTAAATAAACAAAATACTTTTAATTCTAATTTGAACTATGCTATAATTTTATTTGAAATGATAATCACAAAAAGGATGCAGTTTTTATTATTCTTTGTATGTCTGGAAAGAAAGAAGGTCCTGGTTTTGGCGAAGGCTAAAAAGAAATGGTATCAAAAGGTTAGTTTCTATCGTTATCTTACTCAGGGGATTGTGTTTTTGTTTATCTTAAGATTTTATCTCAGGCATGTTCTTTATATGGAAGGAAATGTGGAAGAGTTTTGTCCCTTCGGAGGTTTGGAAACCCTGTTCTCTTATGCAACTACAGGTACATATCTCAAGCAGACCAGCGCTTTAAACCTGGCACTCTTTGGAACGCTCATATTCTTAACCCTACTTTTCAGAAATGGTTTTTGTGGCTGGCTTTGCCCCATAGGTACTGCTCAGGAAATAATCCGAGCCGGAGGCAAGGGAGTTGGGGGCCTGCCAATCTTAAAAAACATCAATAAAAACTATCATAAATTCCTTAAAAAACATCAAACAACTCTTCATGCTATTGATCTCCAAGCCAGAAAACTTAAATACTTAGCTTTATTTATAGTCGTGGCCGCAACCTGGTTTACCGCCGATTTGGTGATCAGGGATTATGATTTAATTGTTGCCCTTATCAGAATTTTGGCTTTTCCCTTAACTATCGGCCTGGCAATTTTAGTTCTAACAGTGGCTTTATCCCTATTTATGGATCGACCCTTTTGCAAATATTTTTGCGTAATGGGTGCCACCATTAACTTGGTAGGAAAACTCAGCCCTTTAAGGATAGTTAAGAATGAAGAAAAATGCATACATTGCTCCTTATGCAACAAAGCCTGCCCCATGAAGATAGATCTTTGTCAAAGCAATAAAATAGATGCAATTGATTGCAATCATTGCTTTAAGTGTATTGATGCCTGTCCCTATGAAGATGGTCTCAGCCTAGCTTATCTGCCCAGTGAAATCTACCGGCTTCCCCAAAAAACCACTAATGAAAGATTGGGGGGCTAGATAATGTATAAGTTACCCCATAAATTCAAATATTTCTATGGTTTCATCCTACTTACTACTATCTTTGCCACAGCATTTCTTGTCAACCTGACGGGTAATACAACAGCTTTTTCGGGAGGTGGGGCTAGCTCCGATTTAGCCGGCGGCGATTATGATGAAATAAGAGGGAAGGGTTTAGAAGCTCCTGTTGGGAAAAATACTATAGGGGCGATTATTGCCGCCTTTGAACTGGACAAAGAGGAATTTTTTACTGCTATTGGCCTGCCTTTGGATTTCCCCGAAACAGAAACCATGGTAGATACAATTACAAAACATAAAATGACTACCTACAAGAAGGTAAATGGCTATTTAAAACCCATTAAAGCAAAGTATGATCAGATACGAAAAGAAACTGCGGCGGAATAAAAAAGGCCCTGTAACGACAACCGTTGCAGGGCCTTTTTTTACCATTTAGGTTTGTTCTGTCCCCTTTAGGGGCGACCTTTGACCGCCCTGTTTAAGGCCTCTTTTTACCCTGGCTGCCTTTCTGTTGGGACATATTCCTACCCAGCAGCAAGACCAATGCCAATATCAAAAAGAAGGCGACTACTATAATAATCACAACCTCAGTACTCAACCTTCCGGATTCCTCCGGCTCAGTAGGATGGGCCGGTTCTACCGGGTTGGGATCTAAGGAAGGAAGATTATCATCCTTTTGATAGCTAAAAGCAAACTTGAGCTTATCCCCCGACGATAACTCGTTGAATTCATACTGATAGACATCAAAACCCTCCCGGTCCGTAATTTTAACGTCCGTTTGGGGACTCAAATTAAAATCAGTCACCCGGAAAGGTTTTTGTATTCCCACTTCTAAATTTGCCACGGGATACCGAAATGCCAGCTCGATTTCCATATCCCTTAAACCATCCTTCCCAACTTGAAGGGGATAGCTGTATTCCACCATTAAAGGTAGCTTTGCTCCCGGTAACAATGGCTCTAACATATCATAACGCACTATTTTATAATCATCTTCCTCAATCGTTTCGTAGTATCTGGAATATACATCCTCTAACATTACCGATAAACCTAACGGCTCTGCCTCAGCAGGTAATTGAAACTCAATTCTTCCCTGAAAAATCTGCTGGGAATCGTTTACAAAAATGCCTACCTGATTGACCACCACATCCGTATTTAGGTACTCCGGCCAAATAAGCACATACATTTCTTCGGCTGTAGGCTCCTCCCCGGCAGCCGCCGATCCGGGGAAAAATCCCAGACCCAAAATCATAATCGCCAATAACAATAAACTGATCTTGACATTCCTTGTGACCAACATCTTCATCAATCCAACAACACCCCTCATCAAATGCCATTAATTTCTCTGATAAATCCATTAGCAAATCACACTAATATCGCTAGTTATTTTTATAAGATTCTGGTCAGGGAGGTAAAAATCCTGCTTTAAAATTATTTAACTTTTCTTTAACTTTTCATTACAATTTTAAAACGAAAAAACCGGGGAACCCCCCGGTTACAGTGCCTCATAACCAGCATCGGCTATGGTTTCTTTAATTTTATCCAGGCTTACCCGGCTGCCATCATAGCTGACCATTACAGTGCCGGCGCTAACATCGGCATCGGCTGAGATAAAACCCGGTAGCTTCATCAAGGCTTTTTCGACAGCCATTTTACAATGGGCACAACTCATTCCTTTAACAGTTAGCAATAAACTTTCCATTACAATCACTCCTTCCAGCTATTTGCTAAATAATGTTCCACACTGCCTGCCGCCATCGCACCATCGCCCACAGCCGTTGCTACTTGGCGAAAAGGAGTGTTTCTCACATCACCTGCCGCATATACTCCGGTTAACGAAGTTTTCATTTCGGCATCAACAACTATATATCCTCCTTCATTCAACTCTATTTTACCCTCCAGCATTTTTGTGTTGGGCACAGTGCCTACAAAAATAAAGACTCCATCAAATTCTTCACTGCGAATTTCTCCCCTCACCACATCCTTTAACTTTAGGTTGCTGACCTTATTATTGCCTTCAATTTCCGCTACCGTAGTGCTCCAGCGAAAATCAATTTTTGAGTTATTTTTTGCCCTGGTTTGTAATATTTTTGTCGCCCTCAGTTGGTCTCGCCGGTGAATGATAACCACTTCCTGTGCAAACCGGGTCAAATAAAGGGCCTCCTCCACGGCCGAATCTCCGCCACCGACAACAGCCACCTTTTTGTCCCTAAAAAAAGCACCATCACAGGTAGCGCAATAGGATACTCCCCTGCCCCTGTATTCTTCTTCTCCGGGAACGCCCAGCTTTTGTGGCTCAGAACCAGTAGCAATAATCATAGCCTTGGACCGATATTCATTGCCTTCTACATCTTTTAAAACTTTGATGGCCCCCGCCACATCAACCTCATCTATTTCCCCGTTGATAATTTCTAAACCGAACCTTGTCGCTTGCTCCTGGAAGGCCATCATCAGCTCCGGACCGCCGATACCCTCGGGAAACCCCGGGTAATTTTCAATTTCGTTGGTTAAAAAAGCCTGCCCTCCGGGAACAGCTTT
>JBBAFB010000056.1:0-13539 GCA_041655595.1 Bacillota bacterium | reverse complement strand
GGTAAAGTAAGGGCTCTTGATGAGCCAAGTGCCAGTTTTGGCAAAAAGGGCATTGCAAATTACAGCCGAAGGTGCCCACAGATAATATTAAACTGCCGGGATAATAATGATATAAGGGTTTTTTTTCAATGGGGTCTAAAACGGGCTGGCTGCATTGACCATAATTACTTGTATAAAGCTTTCCCCCTTCATTGTATCGGACTCTACAAATCCCTTTGGCACCCGGCTGAAGACGACAATGATGGGGGCAAAGATGGCAGATGACTTGGTTGTTTTTGGTTTGTTTATACCACTGTGCTTCCTGCATTTTTTCACCTCCGCAGCTTAGTTGGACGGTAAAAGGTTTACATGCAAAACAACTGCTTGACCATCGCCTAACCAAAGGTCACCCCACCTCCTGCTAGTTATAACGCGTTACCCTAAAACGCTCTAGCTTTACGGATTCCCCGGGCCTGATCCCTGCTTTTTGGCTGGCTATATCAATTTGCTCTTCTGCCCTATTGATACCCTCCAAGGCCGGTAGCAGCAATCCCCTTTTCCAGCCGCTACTTACAATCACCCCATATATTTGGGGGTCTAATTGTTCCGGACCGGAAATCTCTTCCGCTACTCCTAATACATCAACAGAGATAGATAAAAGGTCCAGTTCATCAGCTTCCACGGGCTCAAAACGGGGGTCTTGGGTAGCTGCTTTAATGGCGTTGGCAACTATTTCCTCTTCCAAAGTGGCCTTTGTAGGTTCGGTAGTACCGATACAGCCTCTTAATCTCCCTTCCTGCTTTAAAGTAACAAAAACCCCTGCCGTTTTTGGATAACCCTTATCCAAGGTAATTCCGGCCTTTTTCAACCTTTTTCCCGTTTGATAAAAGTACTCTAGGCTTTGTCGAGCTAATTGTACAATGGGACTTTCTTTGGCTTTGCGTTCCAAAATTTTTTTATTTTGATAAACCATGATGCTCTGCCAATGCTCCGCCTTTGACGAGGGCCCTAAAGGCTCAAGCTGAGCCACTAAGTAACCCACTCCAAAGGGCCCCTCATAAGATAGAACCGTGCTCTCTACCTCATAACCATCCAAGGCACCCAATAGCATCAAAATGGGACGATAGCCGCATTCCTTTGCACCCTCCTGCAAATCGGGCGGTATTGACAAAATACCTGGGACATCAAAATCCTCCAATAGCTTTTTCAACAGTAGATCAAATTCTTTTCCTTTGGGATCGTAACCCGCCGTAGCACCCGGAATCAGACAGTGAGAAAGATCGCTACTGGCAATGACAGCAACTCTCCTCGCTGAATTTTCAATGCCCTCTTTTAAAGCCAGACCAAAACTATATAGCTGCTGCCTGGCTAAAAACCCCATATTGATTTGCAGTAGTTGAGGCTTTGGGCTGATTTCATCGAAAAAAGAAAGCGGCACCATAACACCATGATCTAGCTTTAAATTAACATTATAATTCCGCGCTAAATCGTCATCTAATTTCACAACCGATAGCCCCTTCGTTAAAGCAGCTTTATAAACCAAATCCGCCAACTCATTGTCCACCTGATAATCCAGTCCCACTTGACCGGCTCCGAAGGAACCCAAATCTCCCCCATAATGTTCCGGCAAAGAAATGGAAATCGCATCAGAAAAAACTGCGCCATGGGGAGTAATGACTACAATAGTTTCCGGTTGTTTTGCCGCCAGCTCCCGAGCTAACTTGTTCATCCCTTTTCTGGTTGTAGTAACTTTTTTTTCTTCCCCTTTGCCGACCTCCGCTACCATAATGGGGGGGTGAGGGGTAATACCGGCTAAAACTAATTTTCCCATAAAAGATCCTCCTTTTAAGGTTTTAACCACTAACAAACTGAAAAACTGTTAAAACTGCTTTTTGTCCCTCTCGGAACACTGGGTGGCTAAGTTGAAAATCCTACAAAAAATAAACTTTTCAATGCCGTTGGCTGCCGACAGACGGCAACGAAATCTCCTGTCTACCTACCTGAAGACACCATCTCTTTTCGGCGAAAATAGGAAAGCCAAAAAGAAGATTAAAGTGGCAACCAACACAATCGAAGCCCCGGAAGCAAGACCAAATTGATAGGAAAGCCAAAGTCCGGACAAGGCAGATATAAGGCTGCTAACAACACTTACCACTAGAATCACTTTATAATCTTTGGAAAACTGAAAACCGGTGGCGCCGGGTACTACTAAAAGGGCTGAGGCCAGAACCACCCCTACGGTTTTGGCCGCCACCACTACTGTCAAGGCCAAGCTGATCATTAAACCATAGTATAAAAAATTAACGGGCAAGCCACTTGCTTTGGCACATTCTTCGTTAAAGGATAGGCACAGTAGGGCTCTGAAATAACTTAACAAAAAAGCTAGCACAACCGAACCAGTTAAAGCCAAAATCCATAAATCCGTTGTAGAAACAGCTAGGACATTACCGAAAAGGTAACTCATGGCATCCCCGTAATAACCCTTGCCCAAACTCAACAAAGCGATCCCAAAAGCCATCGCACCGCTAAAAAAAATCCCAATGGCAGTATCCTCATAAACTGCCCCCCTGCGGCTGAGCCAGGCCACAAAAACAGCCACCAGCACACCGAAAATCCCGGCCGTTCCCAAGGGGTTAATACCTAATACCAACCCCAGAGCTATCCCGCCAAAGGCGGAATGGGAAATACCCGCCCCGATAAAGGCCAGTCTTCTAAGAATTACAAAAAAACTTGCAATAGAGGAAACTAGACCAATCACTAAAACCGCAATTAAGGCCCTCTGCATAAAAGCAAAATTTAACATTTCCATCTAATCACCACCTTGGGGCAAGGAGGCGGAAGTTTTGTTCCACAACCCCGGTGCTACCGGCTGACCATCATAGACTATCTTCCCTTCGTCCAGCACCAATAATTTACTAGCCACCTCTAGAACAGCCTCCTGATCATGGGAAACAATCAGTATGGTTAAACCCAGCCTCTCTCGTAGGGAAACCAGCAAATCATAAAACCTTTTTCTGGCTAAGGGATCTAAGCCTGTGGTGGGCTCATCTAAGAATATCAACCTGGGCTTAGCATAAAGAGTCTTGGCCAAAAGAACCAGTTGTTGTTGGCCTCCCGAAAGCTCTGTAAAAAATCTTTTTTCAAAACCCTCCAAACCTACTTGCTCCAATGCCCATCCCACGTTTTTAGTTTCCCGGTATCCATTTCTACCAAAGATCCCCTTTGTCCCCCAACCAAGCTGCACCATATCAAAAACTCTAAGAGGGAATTGGGCATCAAAATTACTTTTTTGAGGTAAATAAGCCAGTTGTTTAAGATCAACATTTTTAATAGGCTTATCAAAAAACAGGACCTCCCCTTTAGAGGGCTTAATAATTCCCGACAGCACCCTGAGTAAAGTAGTTTTTCCTGCACCATTGGCCCCGATAATAGCGGCAAGCTCCCCCTCCAGCACACTAAAGCCAACCTTTTTTAGCACTAACTTCGAACCAAAGTAAACCTCTATCTCTTTTCCCCGAAGAATAGTCATTTATTTTAAAGCCTCCTGCAGAATAGAGAAATTATAGTTCATCAGCTTAAAGTAATCATCCCTGCCGTCCACGTTTTCCCCACCCAAGGGATCAAGGATAAAAACCCTACCTCCGATTTCTTGGGCCAGTATTTCGGCCGGTTTAGGATTAAACTGAGGCTCAATAAAAATAATACCGAGCTGTTCCCGTTGAGCCAGTTTAATTAATCCGGCTAACCAGCCCGCGGAAGGTTCCTCTCCCGGGTACTCCAACACACTCTCTACCTCTGATAAATCATAGCGTTTGCCAAGATAGGCCCAGGTACTGTGAAAAGAAATAAACCTTCTTTCCGCAAAATCCGCCGCCAGTTGAGTAAAGCTTTGATGCAATTCCTCCAATTGTTCTTGCAAGTTTAATAAATTGTTTTGAAATGCCCCTTGATGCTGCGGCCAAAGATCCCCCAAAGATTCTGCCAGAATAGGCGCCACCTTTTCCTTAACAAAAATCGGGTCCAACCAAATGTGAGGGTCCCCCTTGTTTGCAGGGATATTTTGGTCGTGATGATCCTTGCCTTTAAAGGGCAATAAGGTTAAACCATCGCTGATCACCAGCTCAGCCATTTGCCCCGCTAACCCTTTAGCAATCCGTTCCGCCCAGGGATCTAAACCGGCTCCCACCGATACCAAAAGTTTTCCCCGACTAATTATTTTTGCCTCCTTGGGAGTTATTTCAAAGTGATGGGGGCTAGCCCCGGCCGGCAAGAGGGTTATTACCTCTATTTTATCCCCGCCTATTTGCTTCAGCAAATCAGCAATGGGGAAAATAGTAGCAACCACAACGGGCTTTTCACTATCCTTTGCATCACTCACCGTAGCCTTTTCTACAGCATTACAGCCGCTGAGCAGTATAGCTAAAATTAGCAGCAAGGCTGCCAGCTTATCCTTCATAATTATCCACCTTCTTCTATCAATAGGAGTCAAACAAGTCCTTAGTAAACAATATTTCCATTTATTATCTTAATTGTACCCCTCACTAACTTAACCGTCAACCCAACAACAAAACCCCCTGTCCGAAGACAAGGGGTTCACTTGTTATTGATATTTATTTATTTGCCGGCAAAAACTGCATCGGCGGCCGCCAAAGCGGCACCTTTTTCGCATTTATAGCCCATATCGGACAAAACGGTTTCTAGGGCTGCCAATACTAGCATTACATTACGTTTACGGCAGGAATGGCCCATTAAGCCGATACGCCAAATCTTGCCTGCCAATACCCCTAAACCTCCGCCAATCTCAATGCCATATTCATTTAAAAGGCGGCTACGAACCGGTCCATCTTCAATCCCTTCCGGAATGTAAAAGGTGGTCAGTTCCGGTAAACGGTGATCCGGGTTTTTAACTACTAATTCCAGACCCATTGCTTCCAGGCCCTTTTGCAAGGCTAAACCGGTTACGGCGTGTCTTTTATAAACATTTTCTAACCCTTCATCATGAATTAGCTTCAAAGCGGCATGGATAGCATAGACACTAGAAATCGGTGCTGTGTGGTGGTAAGCTCTGGTTGCGCCACCCCAGTATTTTGCAATCATGCTCAAGTCTAGGTACCAACTTTGCACTTTAGTTTTACGATTCATGATAACATCAACAGCCCGCTCGTTAAAAGTTACAGGGGATAATCCCGGTGGGGCTGATAGACATTTTTGTGTCCCTGAGTAAGCCGCATCGATACCTACCTTGTCTGCTTCAATGGGAATACCGCCAATGGAAGTAACACAGTCCGCCACGAACAAAGCCCCATTATCATGAGCCATCTTAGCTATTTCCTCTAGGGGCTGTTTTACACCCGTGGAAGTTTCTGCATGAACAATGGCCACAACCTTAAACTTATCTTTAGCTAGGGCCTCTTGTACCTTTGCAGGATCTATTGCTTCTCCCCAAGGTGCATTAACAACAGTTACCTCGGCTCCTGCCCTTTCAGCTACATCAATCATTCTAACGCCAAACAACCCGTTTTCACAGATCAAAGCCTTATCGCCAGGCTCTATTAGGTTCACAAATACTGTTTCCATACCTGCACTACCAGTTGCTGACATGGGTAGTGTAAGCTGGTTTTTTGTTCCATAAACCTCTCTTAATAGCTCTGCTACCTCGTTCATAATCCTAACGAATTCAGGATCCATATGGCCTATTAAGGGCAATGCCTGAGCTTGCAAGGTTTGTGGGTGAGCATCGCTAGGTCCTGGCCCCAATAGAATGCGATTGGGGGGGTTTAATTGGTACATAAAACATTACTCCTTTCGAATTTAAGTTTATGTTAAGAGAGTATGTGTCGTTTTGAGAAACATACTCCCCAAAAACAAACTACCTAACTAAATCAAGTTTATCCCTATTATCATAGGCAGCCGCTAATACCTCAACAACGTGGGCCACTCTTTGGCCGGTTTTATTTTGATTGATTCCACCCTGAATTCGATGCAAGCAGGCGGGACAATCAACGGTAACAAATTCAGCACCTGTATTTTTGGCGTTTTCAATCTTATTGTTGGTAATCTTTGTTGATATTTCCGGATACAGCCCTTGGAATAATCCGGCAGCACCACAGCATTGATCCGCATCTTTCATTTCGATCAATTCCACCCCGGGAACCTTTTTCATTAATTCCCTGGGTTGCTTAACCACATTCATACCCCTTGCCAAATGGCAGGAATCATGATAAGTGACCTTAATAGGTAGGTTGCCAAATTTTTCGGTATCTAATTCTATTTTATCAATTAAATATTCCGCAACATCATAAGTTTTTTCGCTAAAGGCCTTGGCCCTTTCTGCTTCCGGTTTATCCGCAAATAATTCACCGTATTTAACGAGCATGCCACCACAGGAGCCGCAAGCGGTAATAACTGCATCCACTTGAAATTTTTCGATTACATCCATATTTTCTTTAGCTAATTTCAAAGAGGTATCCAGGTCACCATAGGTGTACATAGGCAGACCGCAGCAATTTTGAGCCTTGGGAACTATTACTTCTAGTCCATTAGCGGTTAAAACCTTAACCACGGCCTCGGCTACGCCCGGTAGGGTGTGATCTGTCATACAGCCGACAAAATAGGCCACCTTTGCCTTAGGCTCACCTTCGGGTTTATGGACTTCAACAGTGGAATCCGTAAAGGACCTGCCAGCCACAGGCATACCTTTGATATCTATCCCCTTAAATGAAGATGGCAAAAGGCCCTTAAAAACCCTAAACATACCAAAAGCGGCATTACGAGCGCTACGGCTTGGCAATACCCTCTGTAAAGGTATTCTCTTAATAAAGGGAAAACCCTTCTTTTCAAAAAGATCTTGACGAGCTGCTAAAACCAATTCATCTCCCTTTACACCACTGGGGCAGGTAACTGCACACTGATGACAGGTTAGACAAGTGTTAATAGCTTCCTCGTATTCAGCAGTTCTCTCCAAATCTCCGTCCGCCACTGCCAGGATTAATCTGATACGACCCCGAGCCGTATACTTTTCATCCCATAAATTTCGATAGGTGGGACAAGTTGCCTGACAGAACCCACACTTATTACACTGATACAGAGCTTCATATACTCTTTCCAGAATGTCCATCTAGCTCACCTCCACCATCTTACCGGGATTGAGAATATTGTTGGGGTCAATAGTTTTCTTGATACCAACAATTAAATCTATTGCAGCCGGGGAAAGCTGCCATCTTAGGAAATCCATTTTAGCAAGTCCTATGCCATGCTCCCCACTAATAGTTCCGCCTAAATCTAAGGCTATCTGGCAAATTTCCTCCTCAGCTTTATGCACTCGGTCTACTTCATCCTTGTCACGTGCATCAAACAGGGCGATGGGGTGTAAATTACCATCCCCGGCATGAGCCAAAATGCCTATAGGCAAATCATACTTTTTGCTAATCTCCACGATTTTTTCAGAGATAACGGGGAAATTACTCCTAGGCACTGTCACGTCCTGTAAAGAGTAGGATGGCCTTTTGCGTGCAACAGCACCGATTACAATCCGCCGGGCAGTCCATAATTTATCTACTTCCTCTGCAGAGCGAGCGATTTGAAAGTCCCTTGCATTATTGGCTTCACACATTTTTTGAATTGTTTCTACTTGCCGATCTAACTCGGGAGCATAACCATCAACTTCAATAATTAAAATTGCGCCCGCATCACGGGGAAGCCCTATATGAGCGAAGTCTTCCGCACAGTTGATTAAAAGATTATCCAACAATTCCAAGGTTAAAGGAATAATCCCTTTAGCTATTATATCGGAAACTGTCCTGCTGGCATCTACCACTTCGTGGAAAACGGCAAGCATGGTTTTTTTGGCTTCGGAAACCGGTTTTAAACGCAACCAAGCTTTAGTAACGATGCCCAACATTCCTTCCGACCCAACCATTAAACGAACTAAATCAAGGTCCCTATCACCTGCAAACCTGCCCCCCAAGGTACTGACTCTCCCGTCAGGCCAAACTACCTCCAAGCCTAAGATATAGTCCCTGGTAACCCCCAGCTTCAGGCAACGAGGGCCTCCTGCACACTCGGCGATATTGCCGCCTATAGTGCAAACCTTCATGCTTGCGGGATCCGGAGGATAAAAATAACCCGTTCCAGCCAGGGCATCCTGCAAGTCCTGGTTAACCACGCCGGGCTGGACTACACAAACCAGGTTTTCCGTATCTATTTCCAAAATTTTATTCATCTTGGTCAGGGAAAGAGCAATACCTCCGGAGGAAGGCAAGGAACCACCACTTAAATTGGTAGCGGCACCTCTTGGCGTTACCGGAACCTTGTGTTTTTGTGCGACCTTCATGACTTTTGAAACCTGTTCGGTTGTTGTGGCAAAAACGACAATCTCCGGTCGGTACTGGGGCAAGGTAGCATCAAAACCGAAATTAATTAGCTGTTCTTTAGAAACACTCACATTTTTACTGCCTACTATCTCCTTTAATTGTGCAACTACAGCTTCGTACATCTTAATTCCCCCCTTTCTTAAACCACCATAATTCCATTAGGATCAAATATTGCAAATAAATTGTTCGTTAATTCTACTTCACTATTGGTTTCCGGATTATAGTCCAAACCATCTCTCAAAACTACCCCATTTAAACCTTTAATAGCCTGCTGAACCTTATCTTTAACTTGCAATTCCTTATCCTCATCAAGTCCAAAAAAGATTGGGTAAAGTCTGGCTGCACTTCCCTGTATTGCTAGCCCCAAAGAACCCTCTTTAACATCAAAAATTGCATTCACGGCCTCCAAAAGCTTAGTAGGATCGACAGCTAAATGCATTTGTTTTTCCAGTACTGTAGGATTTGTGCCGATTTTATCCCGAAGCTGCCAAAGTTTGGCTGCTTGTTCATCGGACAATTCTACAAATTCTTTAACTTTATCACCAAGGGATTTTATAATAATTTCTTTTTGATATTCAATGGATTCTTGATATCCCTCAAGTTCCATTAAAACTATGCCATCTGCCAAAAACTCTGCCGGCCACTCACTTTCTACCTGCTTAATCAGTTCGCGGTTCAATATTTCCAGCTTATTGGGGATCACACCACCGGTAGTTAGTAAGCTAGCAACTTGAGCCGCATCTTTGACGGAAGGAAACTTTAGAAATGCTGAAACGGTAACCTCGGGTTTTGGCAGCAATCTAAAAATCAACTCGGTAATAACCCCTAACCTGCCATAAGAACCTCCATAAAAACGATTCAGGTCCAAAGCGGCCACGTTTTTATAGTTCTTACCCCCCACTTTAAAGATCTCCCCATTAGGAAGGACTGCCGTTAATCCCAACATAAAATCTACTACCTCTCCATGGCTGGCTTCATTGGGCCCGGCTGCTCTGGTAGCTACATTTGCACCCAAGGTACTGGTAGACTTATTCATCGGATCCGGTGGAAAATATAAGCCCCCCTCCAATAATTCCTGCTGAAATGCGGCGGTATTCATTCCTGCCTGTACGATTACCAACATGTTGTCTCGATCCACTTCTAAAATCTTGTTCATCCTAGAGGTGGACACTACAAGTTGGGGTTCTTCCGCAAAACCCCCTTTGTACTCATTTCCCACTACAGCAACCTTGAAACCTTCTGTTGTTGCCTTCTTAAACACTGCTGATATTTCCTCTGCATTAGCAGGGAAAACTACTAAGGTTTGCCCTTCCATTTGAACAAATTCTTGTCCTAAAATGGAAGCCAAGGCTTCTTTGGCACTTGAAAGATTCAATTTCATTCCTCCTTCCTGACCAATGAAGTCCAACACCAGACCGGCATTTAGAGTAATCTGATGTCAATTTTCGGACCCTCGGCCTGTAAATACCCTAAATTTTTAGAAAAGTCCTAGGGTAAGTATATCAGAAAATAGCAAATTTTACGAAGACCTTGTAAGGCTTTTAAAGGGAAATATATTGATTAACCTCGCTATTCCTCTCTTATTCTCAAATTTCCCCTATGGTCTGACCACTCTACCGAGATTTTTAAGTTGCCTTAGCAAGTTTTTTGATCTATTCTTTACTTAGATGACTTTAAGGGGGAGATTGACCTTGTCGGGTTTTGTTGATATGCATGTTCACATGTTTCCGGTAGATGTAATCAAAAATCAAGAAAAGTATTGCCGTTTGGATAGCTGTTTCGGCCTGTTGGCCAACCCGGCCGACACCTTGCAAAGATATGCAACCGCAGAGGAAGCAATTGAGGCGGCTGATGAAGCCGGTATCGGAAAATTGGTAATGCAGGGTTGGTACTGGCTTGATCAGAAAATTTGTCAATACCACAATGATTATATGATAGAAATTTTAACAAAATACCCCCATCGTTTTGAGGCTTTTGCCAGTATTAATCCAAAAGCGGGAGACAGGGCTCTTTGGGAAATAGAAAGATGTGACAGACACGGTTTCATCGGTGTCGGTGAAATGGGACCTGGAGGACAGGGTTACGAACTTAACGATCCTGATTTAAAACAGGTAATGAAAGCAGCGGAAAACCTAAAGCTCTTAGTGGGAATGCATGTGGGGGAACCCGTAGGTAGAATTTATCCCGGAAGGGATTTTACTCGGCTAATGGGTTTTTATAATCTAGTTAAGAAATTTCCTGATTTAAAATTTATTTTTGCCCATTGGGGTGGAGGCTTGCCCTTTTATGAATTGAAACCGGAGGTTAAATCAGCTTTCAAAAATGTCTATTACGAATCCGCTGCCAGCCCTTTGCTGTACGAAGCAAGGGTTTTCAGTGAAGTGACCCGCCTAGTTGGAGCAGAAAAGGTCCTTTACGGCAGTGATTTTCCTTTAATCCTGTATCCAAAAAAACAGCGGGATGCTAACTTCACCATGTTTGTGGAAGATATTAAAACAAATGCCAGACTGGGAGAAGAAGAGTTTAGGTTGATTATGAGGGATAATGCACTGAAGCTAATCAGGACCGCAGGGAAGAAGTAAAAACAAGGGTTAAGCGGTTATTTTTGCAGGTAAGGGCTAAAAGCTAACAGCCTTTAGCCTTCAGCCCTTAGCCTTCTACTTTGAAATCAAATTTTTAATTGCCAGCCAAATAGAGTGAAAGAAAGACTTTAAAAAATTCCCTTTGGGTACATCCTCCATAGCAACCAATGAATACTGCTTTTCCCCTATTCTGCTGATAACAATTAAATTACCCACTTTGTCCCCCTTATTGATGGGAGCCTCTAAATACTCGGGCAAATCAACCTTTAACTCGGGCTCATCACCCTTCAATAAGGTAACAAACAAATCCTTTTCCAGGGCCACAGCTAATTTGCTGCTCCTTCCCTTATAAATTCTAATCTGTCCTTGCTCCTGTTCTTCTCGAGCCAACACCCTTGCCTCATAATTATTAAGGCCATAATTTAACAAAGCATAGGCATCCCTTTCCCTCTCACTTTCGCTTTGGGCCCCTAAGATCACCGCCAACAGACGATAGCCATCCTTTTGCCCAGTTGCTATTAAATTGTTTGTGCCTGCAACATGCCCCGTTTTCAACCCGTCTATTTCCGGATATTTAAGCAATCCATTGTAATTTTGCTGTTTAATGCCATTGTAGGTATATTCTCCGGTAGAATGGTAATTAAGCATTTCAGGAAAATCTAAAATATATTGGCGGGCTAAAATAGCCAAATCTAATCCTGTGGAGTAATGCTCCGAATTAGCCAAACCATGGGAGTTTACAAAATGGCTGCCCGTCATTCCCAATTCCCTTGCCTTATCATTCATTCGATCCGCAAAGGCCTCTTCCGTTCCTGCCAGAAATTCTGCTATGGCAACACTGGCATCATTACCGGAAACTATCGTGATACCTTGAAACAGTTCTTCTACTGTCACCTTTGTACCTACCTCGATAAACATCCTCGACCCAATTGTTCTCCAGGCCTTTTCCGAAACCAGCACTTCATCATTTAAACTGATAGCCCCTTCTGCAAGGCTTTTATTTGCCAAATAGAGGGTCATGATTTTAGTTAGGCTGGCCGGCTGCCACCTTTCAGTTTCTGCTTGGGCATAGATCATTTCCCCGGTTGCCACATCCATAAGGATAGCAACGGGAGAAGTTACCTCCGGCGGTTTAGGAGCAGCAAAAGCCCCACTCAAAGGAATTAACAAGGTCAAGATAAAAGTCAACATGAATATTTTGTTCGTTCTTTTTCTAAATAGCATTTTCTTCACTCCCAAGGTTTGAAATTTTAGCCAAGTAAACAGCTAACTCAGTAAGGCTATCTACATTTTGAATCATCTTAATTTCTCTAGGATCCGAGCAGTTAAACCCAATAAAAGGTATTTCCGCTCTGTTGGCCGCTAAACCGTCAATCCAACTATCACCTATATAAAATATCTTTTGGACTTGTTTTGCAAATGTCTTTTTTAATAACAGCAGCCCTTCCGGATTAGGTTTTAAAAATTTAATTTCATCCCTGGTTACTATTTTGTCAATATAGCTCGCCAAATAAAACCTTTCCAAAACAGTTTTTGCTACCAGTGAAGAATTGTTGGTAAAGATGCTCAACAAGTAGTCCTTGTTTTTGAATTCGGCCAGGACTTCCCCGGCGTTTTCCTCCACTGTTGCCCGGAGAGCCCCTTCCATTTCAGCCTCCTCCACCCTTTTCCACAATTCTTTTGCATGGTTGGTGCCATTACCCCGATCATACTCTTGGGCCAGCAGCAACATTTGAGAAACGGACATGGCATCCAGCCCTTCGGCCTCGGGCTTTACTACCTGGTGGGTAAGGATTTGCTCCCTTACCCATTGGCCCAGGCCAACAAAATCAATTTTAGAATGGACCAAGGTGTCATCAAGATCAAAAATCAACAAAGCCGGTTTTTTCTTAACTGTCATTTTTCATCCCCATTCTACCCATTAAATCATCAATAAACTGACGAGCTGTTCGACCGGAGCGGCCATTATGCCAGAGGGCCCATTTTAAAGCCTTTTCCCTCAAAATTTCTATTTCAATATTTATCCCTTCGAGCCGTGCCAGACCCTCAACAATTTCCAAATACTGCTCCTGATCAGGCGTGGTAAAGGTAATGGTCATACCAAAGCGGTCTCCCAGAGAAAGTTTTTCTTGCAAAGTATCTTGGGCTCTAACCTCCTCATCCCCTGTCCACTCCCGGTCGCTAAATTTTTCCTTAATCAAATGTCTACGGTTGGAGGTGGCATAAATTAAAACGTGATCTGGTTTTGCTTCTAAGCTTCCTTCCAAAACAGCTTTTAAATACTTGTAATCATCTTCCCCCTCTTCGAAGGACAGATCATCAATAAAAATGATAAAACGATGATTACGGCAGCGAACAACATCCAAAACCAGGGGCAACTCCTTTAAGTCTGCTTTTGTCATTTCTATCATACGCAGACCCTCTTGACCAAACTCGTGAAGCAAGGATTTAATAGTAGAGGATTTGCCCGTTCCCCTGTCGCCATAGAAAAGCAAATTATTAGCAGGAAAACCCTTCATAAATTGTGTAGTATTGCGAATCACTTGCTCCTTTTGTTTTTCGTAGCCCACCAAATCCGATAGCCTATTCTCGATCCGGATCCCATT
>JBBAFB010000055.1:0-13631 GCA_041655595.1 Bacillota bacterium | reverse complement strand
GTATTCCATTGCCCAACTTGTAAAAAGTTTGCAATTTTAAGGCTTGACTGATCGGCACTGAAAGGGCCACCTAAAACATTGGTTCTGTCTGCTCCGTTTACTTTAATCGTTACATTTAGAGGTAGCGTTGATGTGTAGATACCATATTCCATATCATGTATATGGTTATTTACAGCATGAGCATGGTCACTAACAGCGTGTCTATGATCCGGCAAAGTCACATTATGATAGTGCTCAGTAGTAGACGCATGACCGTGCCGCCCTGCTGCTGGGTGTTGATGGGCACCGTGTGGGTAAATAACGTGGGTATGCGGAGGGTCACCTCCTGATTGGGCAATGCCGCCATGATCATGTGTTCCAGCGCTATCATGAGAATGCTCGCCCGCCCCTACTGTTTCTTTGAGCAGAACAACTTCTGACTCGTTCCACCCTAACCATTTAAACATCCTATGCCTATGACCTCCTGTTGATGGTGTTGTAAATGCCCCCCCACTAGCCGCCCCTGTCGAATAAGCCCTAAACGGTTGTCTCCTAAACCTCAATAAGGCGCTCCTAATGCTCCTTGTTTCCGGTGGAAGATAAACACTCAAAACCAAAGGAGAATCTTCATCCACATTATCCGCCCTGCCCTCTTGCCAAGTTTGTAAAATCCCCTTGTCATCAAGTAACACCGTCTGCCCATCACTGGCAAATATCTTTAACCCAAATCTTTTAATAATCCCATCCATCCACCAACCAAGAATAATCCTTTCAGATAAGTTCTAATCATCTACCCCTACTTCGTCATGGCGTATTTTCGTAAAACCATCATCTGTAGCTGAGGCGTACAATTCATTAACTATTACCTTGTTGGCTAATACTCCATCACCGGTCATGGCAGTATCGAATGTCTGCCCCCCATTTGAGGGTTTCAATTCTTTATAGGTAAGCTAGAATCCTGAAATGTCTTTTGTTGTTGGCGATGTGATTTAGTTTCAATGTAGGTGTCAAAGTGCGTCCGGAAGAATGAATTATCACAATGCAAGGAGAAAACATAATACATTCATGCTTTGTAAGAGGTGGGGGAGGGCCCTCCGGAATCAGCATTCAGGTGTAGATTTCAAACCACCTTTGGGTGCTGCAATTAAAGGTTGTGGTGCTGAGCGCAAATGGAAAAGGCTAATAAATTAGTCAGGTGAGTGCCATAAAGTTGAACGAAAGTGAAGACCGACGAAGCGTCGTTAATACGTAAAACATAGTCAAAATCAGGGGCTTTTGACACCGCCGAGACAAGCCGTATGCCCGGCATGGGCGTAATTTGTAGGATGAAAGCCCCGAAATGTGAAGGCAGAAGTAAGATTAGCTTAACACAAGGGTGTTTGTGGTGACGCAGAATCTGAAGGAAGCGAGCGGCAAACTTCCGGTCCGAGGGATACGAACTTCATATAAGGCCAGGTATCATTGGATGAGTTTGCGGTCCAAAACATAGTCCATTCTGCCGAAGGTGATACAGAGTAGATGAAGCGGATAGATGGAAGGAAAGATTACATTCTTACCCGGGGAGATCTGATGGAAATGTGAAGTACTCTCCATAACCCGATTAGCGATAAACGGCTGAACCATCAGAAGTCAGTAGAGGTCATAGTACGAATTGTTGCCAGTACAATTCGGAAGGACCGAACAATTAAGAAAGAATAGCCCTTGGCCTTCGGAAATTTGTAATGATCACAGAAAACAAAAGGCTTCACCTAGAGGAGGAAACGGTGAATTCCGTGGGGGAATTTTAGGGAGGGTGTAGTGGTTTCCGGCATAAAGAGAACAGCTATTCACGTAAAGGGAGAAAAATAATGCTACTGAAACAAATCCTGTCACGGGAAAATATGCTACAAGCCCTTCAAAGGGTAGAACAGAATAAAGGTAGCCACGGAGTAGACAAAATGCCCGTACAAAACCTACGGGAATACCTACTCGAAAACTGGCCTGCCATCCAAAAGGAAATTCTCATGGGGACCTATCAACCAATGCCGGTACGCAGAGTCGAAATCCCGAAACCTGACGGCGGTGTTAGGCTGCTAGGTATACCAACCGTGACAGACAGATTAATTCAGCAAGCAATAGCCCAAGTACTAACAAAGATATATGATCCAAGCTTCTCAGAGCACAGCTACGGGTTCAGGCCGGAGAGAAGTGCTCACGACACGGCAAGGAAAGCCAAAGAATATATCAATGAAGGGTATAATTAGGTAGTGGACATGGACTTAGAGAAATTCTTTGACAAAGTAAATCATGACAGGTTAATGAATACATTATAAAGAAGTATGGCCTGCAGAACCCAGTTAGCTCCAGCTATTAGCCTTACAAGGGGCTTTTTTATGTTCTCAAAACATCTCGTCTTTTTTGCCCAAGCAGGAGACGATTTCGCTGGTAAAGTGGTTTGGGCTATTACTGTTAGTTGGTTTAAATCAACTAGGTAACTTCAGGGCGGAGTGACAAGCTGGAAGGGTTGTTGGTCTATTATCTGTAATATGATAAAATGTGGTTAACGGGGAAGCCGAGGAAAAACTGGGCTTTAAAAAATAAAAACATGGATGGATGTTGTATGGAAGAGCAGTTGCTAAAACCTATAGTGGAAGCCAGCTATTTAAATGCTACAAACACTTGGCGCTACCGGGCTATTTTGCGCTATTTTTATTTGCAGCATGAAAAACTTAGATATTATTTATTTCCCGAAGAAATTTATGAACATCTCAGGAACAAGCACTATTTTGTTGGCTATACGGAGGAGCAGTTGGAGCAGGATTTAAATCAATTAGTTGAGTGGAAAAATTTAATTCCCCGGCAGGATACGGGTAAGGTAACTACTATTCAGGAGTTTAAGAAGAAAAAGTTCCGCTACCAATGTACCCCCTATACTGTCGAATTTGAGAGAATGATACAGGCCTTGATGAGAAAAGGGGATTCCTTTGGAGGATCTCTAGAGAAAAATTTATTTGACAAGCTTTTGGAGGCAATCCTTCAAATTAAGGATCTGGAAATAACAGCAGCAAATATAGAGAAGGCCTATAATCTTTGGGATGAACTCCTTAGTTATTTTAAAAAACTTACAGAAAATGCAACGGATTACCTTGCTCATTTAGAAAGCGAAAAGATAGAAGATATGCTGGTGACGGAGGCTTTTATAGCTTATAAGGATGCCTTAACCGAGTATCTTCGTAATTTTATGACTGCCTTACAAAGAACATCTCTAAAAATTGAAGGGGTATTGCAGGATATTCCTCCTGAAAAGGTCGAGAAATTAAGTCAGATTTTGGTTGAGCATTATTTAAGTATTCCCAGGCTAGAACAAGTTTTTACGTCGGAGGAGCTAAAAGCTGGTTACCTTAACCAATGGGAGGGCCTGAGGTCTTGGTTTTTGGGTCAGGGAGGCCGAGACAGTGATCTTATTTACTTGCAGAATATCACCAATGAAACCGTTCGCCGCTTAACTCGCTTTGCCCAGCGTTTGGGAGAAAAGCATCATAATTTTAAAAGCCGCAAAAAAGATTATCAGCATTTGGCCCAAATTTTTTCTGATTGTAGTAGTTTGGCAGAGGCCCACCTCTTGTCTGCCTCAATTTTTGGCCTTTTTCACACCCGTCATTTGTGGGGAGAAGAAAAGGTAACAGAGGATATTTACCAAGAGGTTTGGGATGTGCCGCCCTCAGAAGTGATTCTAAATCCTAGGATACGTGCTTATCGAGAAAAAACCAGGCCCCAAGCGGTGGTTAGCTTTCCGGTGGAAAAGGCTGAAGCCCTGAAGGAATATTTGAGAGAGAAGGAAGCAGAACAAAAGTTGATTGATTCCCTTCTGGAAAACAAAAAAGTTATCTTACAAAGGCTATCTACCTCTGATCCGTACCTTAGAAAAACTATCTTAAACTGGATCAGTAAAGGCCTGAGCAACAAAAAGGGAGAAGGTAAAACCCAAAAGGGCCATAAATTTAAGTTATCAAAACTTGATGAACAAATGATCACCATTAACTGGGATGATGGTAATCTTAAGCTACCCAACTTTGTCATTGAATTTTTAGAGTAGGAGGAGGCAAGTGGAGGCTAGACTGAGGGATTTTGATGAAATTGCAAAAGAAGGTATCCAATATGTATTAGAAAACTTCTGGGTTTTAAGGGAAAAACAGCCGGAGCTTTATCAGCAAATCCGTAGTAGGGAAAGTATAATTAAAGGGTTTTTTCTGGATAAAATGGGCCTTAACTTAATAGTTCATCGGCAGTTTATCAAGCTGGAAAAATTCCCTGTAGAGCCAAAGCCTTGGATGGGGATGGAAGGTTTTTTAACCACCAGGGATTATGTTGTTTTTGCCTCCTTCATGGCTTTTTTGGAAGGAAAAAGTGTTGATGAGCAATTTCTTTTATCCGATCTTTGTGAAGAGCTGAAAACCATTTATCCTTCTCACCAGGAATTGGATTGGACTCATTATGAACACCGTAAATCCCTGGTAAGAGTCTTGCAAGTTGCAGGGGAGCTGGACTTGGTTAAAACCGTTGATGGGGATATCAGCGATTTTGGCTTTTTTGAAAGTAGTGAGGTGCTTTATGAAGTGCCCCTAGTGTCCAGATACTTTTTACGTTCTTTTCCCAAGGATTTAACGGGCTTTAATACAATTAATGATTTTTTAGAGATTGATGATTTAACTTCCGGGGAGCAAATCGGGGTAAAAAGGAGGCAAAGGGTTTATCGCCAACTTTTTCTTACCCCCGTTGCCTATAGCAAAGGTAGTAATGATCCGGATTTTTTGTATTTAAGAAACTTTCGTAACCGAATCCGGGAGGATGTGGAGAAATATACTGATTTTAGATTTGAGTTATTTCGCAATACAGCTTTATTGACTGTGGCAGAAAAAAGGATGCTCCACACTCTTTTTCCCGATAACAGGGCTATTAGCGATATAGTTTTGCAATTTGCTAAGGTGGTTAGGGAAGAACAAGCGAGGGAGGATATTCCTTTGCAGTATGATGGCAGCCTATGTGTAACGCCGGTAGATTTTGCTCTTTGGGTGGATCAATGTGCCAAGCTTTACAGCTCCGGTTGGAGCAAGCAATACCGCGAAGCTACTCCAAAGGAACTGGTAGATGATCTGTTAGCGACCTTGGTAGATTGGCAAATGGCGGAGGTTGATGAGCACACCGGAGTAATAGCCTTACAACCTCTGTTGGCCAGGACTATAGGCAGCTATTCGGCGGATTACCTCAAGAAGGGGGAAGGAGATAATGAACCATAAATGGCAGATGCATCGGGCAGGCCTGCTTAATTTTTGGTATTACGATGAAGAGGAATTTTATTTTGCCGACGGTAAGCTGTTGTTGAGGGGTAATAATGGCTCGGGAAAATCGGTAACAATGCAAAGTTTTATTCCCGTACTCTTAGATGGCAGAAAAAGTCCTGATCGCCTAGATCCCTTTGGCTCTAGAGCCCGCAGGATGGAAGATTATCTGCTGGGGGAAAAAGGGGTAGTGGATCGAGATGAGCGAACCGGCTACCTGTTTTTGGAGTATAAGAGAAAGGGTCTGGAGCAGTATTTTACCACAGGTATTGGCTTAAGAGCCAGACGCAATAGTCCTTTGGATTTTTGGGGCTTTATTATTTTGGATAACCGCAGGATTGGTAAGGATTTATTGCTATATAAGTCGGAAGGCAGTTTAGATAAGGTTGAAAAAATTCCTTTAACCAGAATTGAGCTGGAAAACCGGCTGGCCGGTGGGGGCAAGGTCGTGCGGACTGCCAAGGAATATATGCATTTAGTCAATAAGCATATTTTTGGTTTCGAAGAGATGGCTGATTTTGAGGAACTGATTAAATTATTGATTCAATTGCGAAGCCCAAAATTAAGCAAGGATTTCAAGCCCACAGTGATTTATGAGATTTTAAATGAATCTCTCCCCGGACTAAGTGAGGAGGAGTTAAAACCTCTTTCCGAGACTATCGAAAATATGGATCAAACGCAACAGCAAATAGAGCAGTTAATGAAGGAACAAAAGGCTTTGCAAAGGCTGTGCAGGCAGTATAACGACTACAATCAATTAGTGCTATTAGAAAAGGCGGAGGGTTTTTTAAAAATTCATACGGAGCTATACCGCTTCTATGTCGAGGAAAAAGAGCTGGCAAAACAGTTAGCAGAATCTAAAGAAGCAAGGGATAGATTTGCTTTACAAAAGGATGAATTGCAAAGGGAAAATACTGTGTTATTAGAGGAAAAAAGCAAGCTGGAAAAGCATGTTGTTTTTGATGCAGAGCAGGAGAAGATAAATTTAGAGCAAAGGCATACCACGGTAAAAATTCAGCAGGGGGTTAAAAAAGAGAGTCTGGAGAAGGGAATAGCCACGGAAAGATCATTAAAGCAAAAAATTAATGGGGAGGAAGAAAGGCTTTTAGATTTGGAAACCCAAATTCAGGATTGGTTAGAGGAGCTGGATCAAGTTGCCGAAGAAGCCAAGTTTTTTAATCATTCCCTAGCCCGGGAAGAATTTTCCGGCAAGTATCAAGCAGCCGGTTTTGCTTTTGATCTATGGAAGAGAGAGGCAGAGGATTATAGATTAAAGCTGGGGACCGTCTTGAAGACCGTTGAGAAGCTGGATAAGGTCCATTTGGACTATAAAGAGGCAGATAAGGATTTAGGGGAATCCCGCAAAAGGGCAGATTTGAATGATATTGAGCTAAAAAAATGGGCAACTCTTTTTGAAAGTGAAAAGGAGAAGCTTTTAAAAGATATTTACCTTTGGCTGGAGGAGGTGGAGGAACTTAAAATTTCTGACTTTGATTTACAAGGACTGAGCCGTATTTGCCAAAATCTTTTTGGGGAATATACCTGGGAAGACTTAAAGGGTATCGTGGATCAAGCCTATTTAAGCTGCTCCAGGCTTTTGGATCAAGGGCTGGCCGCCATAGGACAGCAGCTTGTCGTTAACCAGCAACAAATTGGGGCAAAAGAAGGAGAAATAGCCCAATGGAAAAGTAAGCAGGATCCAGAACCGGCTAGGCATTCGGAGACAGTTTCAGCCCCACCTTACCTCAGAGCAAAGGGAGCGACTGGAGAGTGCCATAACTCAAATGGGTATCTTGGATGCTTTGATCGTACCAGAAAGACATTTAAAAGATGTTCCCCAGTCAGACAAAATATTGATACCTAAGCCCCTGCTTTTTAAACATACCTTGGCGGATCTTTTGGAAGTAAGTTTACCGGAGGGTAATGAACTGGGTGGGGAAGCGGTTATCAATGTGCTGCAAAGCATCTTATTAGAAGGGGCCGAAGAAGGGGAAACCTTGGTTAAAGAAGATGGCAGCTACAAATTGGCTTTATTGGCGGGACAAGCACCCAAGGAAGCTGTTGCTCGTTTTATCGGCTCAGAAGCACGGAAAAGATATCGGCTGGAAATGATTGAAAAACTGGCAGGGGAGTTAGCTGACTTAAGGGAGATCCGCTTGGGTCTTTCGAGTGGACAGCAGGAGTTAAAGAATCGTCAGCAGTCATTAAACCGGGAAAGGGACAGTTTTCCTGTTGTGGATGATGTAAAAACTGCCTATGTTAGTTGGGAAGGGCATTTAGTTCAGGGGGAAATGTTAAAAGAGGAAATAGAAATAAAAAATGGGAAGGTAAAAAAAATATTAGAGCTGATTCAATTTATTCAAGAGGATTTAAGGGTTTTGGTGAAGGATATGACCTTGCCTATTAAAAAGGGGAGCTACGAGCTAGCCTTGGGACAGATGGAAAGTTATCAAAAAAGCTTGCATGAGCTAGAATTAAATCATGTGCATTATCAAAATGTCAGTCAAAATTTGATTAATTACAAGCTTGCTTTAGAGGATGCCATTTTTAGGGTTGATGAATTAAAAGGAGAGCTTAATCTTATTATCAATGAAATTAAAAAGCTGGAGCTGCAAATAAAGAATGCGGAGGAAAGACTTAGCCTTTTGGGGGTTGAGGAAGTTAGAGAACGAATTAAAGAGGTAAGTCAAAAAATAAAAGAGTTTCCCCAAGAACTTTCCAATTGCGAGCACCAACTAACAACCCATCAAAATCACATCAAGACTGCCACAGCCAGGCTGGAAAGTTTAGGTGCCAAGGAAAAAGCCTATCAAGGTCTTTCCGGCTATTGGGCTTCAATTTTAAGAGAGGAATTTAAGCTGGGCTTGGTTAAAGAGGCGGCAGAAATAGATGCCGGAGAGGATTTTTTAAAGATAGCAAGGGCAATTAAAAGCAAGTTAACTGTTAAAGAAGGCATTACCAGGGATAGGTTATTTGAGAGGTTGAGTCAATCCTTTTTTGAAGAGCGGGGTACCTTGGTGGAATACCGTCTGACTCAAGAGCCCATCGGGGAAGTTTCGGTAGAGTTGGCCGATGTTAATTTGGGTGAGGACGGGCAAATAATTGGATTTTTAATTGACGAATTAAGAGTAAAGGCCCATCGTATTCAAATTTTACTGGAATATAGCGGACAAAAGGTTAGCCCCTTCTTTGTGCTGGCAAAGCTGGAAGGAGATATTGAGTTACAGAAAAGCATTTTAGACGAGTCAGATCGGGAGCTTTACGAAGAAATTATTATGAATAGCGTGGGTAAAATAATCCGGGGCCGTATTTTCCGTGCAGAAGCTTGGGTAAATAAAATAGACGGATTGATGGCTGAAAGGGATACCTCCAGCGGTTTAACCTTTTCCTTAAGGTGGAGACCCCTAACGGCTGAGTTGGAAGAGGAGTTGGATACCAAGGAACTGGTGGATTTATTGCGTTTAGATCCCAAATTTTTAAAGACCGGTGATATGGACAGGATCACTCAGCATTTTCGCTCCAAAATTGCAAGGGCTAAGGAACTAATGGAGGAGAAGGGTTATGGTGAAACCTTTAATCAAGTTATTAAGGAAATGCTGGATTACCGCAAATGGTTCCAATTTAACCTTTATTATCAAAGGGCAGGGGAGAGAAAAAGAGAGTTAACCAATAATGTTTTTTATACCTTTAGCGGCGGCGAAAAAGCCATGGCCATGTATATACCTCTCTTTTCTGCGGCCTATTCCCGCTATCAGGAGGCAGGGAAGGATGCACCCTATATTATTTCCTTAGACGAGGCCTTTGCCGGGGTAGATGAAAATAATATTCGGGATATGTTTGATTTAGTAGAGAAGTTAGGCTTTAACTATATTATGAATTCCCAATCCTTATGGGGGGATTATGATACAGTTTCTGCCTTAAGCATTTCGGAGTTGGTTCGCCCTCCAAATGCTTCCTATGTGACAGTGGTCAGGTATTTGTGGAATGGTAGGCAAAAGGAACTTCTTTTATCAACTCAAATGGCTTAAGGGAGAGAAATCTATGATGGATCAGGAACTAAGAGCCGCTGCTGAATTTTTTCGTCGAGAGCAAGGTTTTAAACGCCTGTTTGAAATGTTTATTCAAAATTATCAAAGTTTGGGCCGGGTGGGAGGCACGGCCAGACTAAACAAACTTACCCAAGCAGAAAAAGTTGCCCTGGGAGGCTTTTTTGGAGTTGATTACAGCAAAAAAACAACTCTAACCATCTCCACAAAACAATTTACTAAAGGACTGGAGAGGACTCGCTACGCTGATTTAGACTTAAAAGAATTGCTTTTTTATTATCAAGGGAGCAGGATCCTGACCAAGGCAGAACAAAAAGAGGAATACCTCACTGCCAAAGAGCAGTTTTTTAATGAGTTGCTGAAAGCCTATCCAAATGAGTATTGTCAACTATGGCTGGAGCAGCTCCAAAAAAACAGGGCTGGGGGCAGGGGGGTTTATCCGGCTTATCGGGAAAACCCTTTACTGCTTAGAAAACAACTTCAAGATGTGTTGGAAGCCATTTGTAAATTACCGGCTAAGGCAAATAATAACCCTACTAGCTATTACCGGCTACCGGTTTTTGCTCACAGGGTTACAGAGGATCCCCACGCCTTCGATTCGGATACCCCCCGGGGCCGGTTTTTATTGAATGCCCTTAGTTTTATCCGCACTGTAGAGGACCAGGAATTTCAGCAGATCAGTAATCCTAATGCGGAGGAAGTAACCGAACTTTTGAGTTATTTTGGACTTATCCGGGATGATATCCTAAACTTTGTCACTCTAATAGGTATTATCCCTAGGGAAAAGGATTTGGCCGGGCCCTTTAAGTGGTGGGCAAAGAGTGCGGAGGCCGGGGCAGTTCTAAATGTGCCTTTAAGAGAAATAATCAAAGTGAATAGCTTTACCCCCTTCAATGGTCGGCAACAAATTTATGTGGTAGAAAACTCCGGGGTTTTTTCAGAAATACTGGATAGACTGGGAGTTAATTATCAGCCACCCCTAATTTGCACTAATGGTCAATTTAAGCTGGCTGCCTTACTTTTCTTTGATCGCTTAGTTAAAAACGGGGTTAATATTTACTATTCCGGTGATTTCGACCCGGAGGGGTTATTGATGGCTGAGCGTTTAAAAAACAGGTATCCTTCATCAGTTAAATTATGGCATTATGCATTAGAGGATTATCGGCAATCCATTTCTCAAGTAAATTTAACAGAAAACAGGTTGAATAAATTAAATAAGCTAAGGGATCAGGAGCTGGAAGAAGTCAAAGAGCTTATGTTAAAAATTAAAAAAGCCGGCTACCAAGAGCAGTTAATTGAGTATATTGTTGAGGATATAAAAGCTGCTTGTTCCTAGACCAAACAAAAGAACTGCTCCGATCAAGTCGAAACAGTTCTTTATATTAATAAAGGTGGGGGAACAAGGTTATAGTTGTATTTGTGCCTTGCCGAAAATCCGGCAAGCAATTATCTGGCAGTCTGGCCGGCAACCTTTTGGTTTACTCTAGTCGGGGAGCCGTCAGCTACTCCGGCTTCGCTCTTGGCATATTTGAAATAGCCCGACAGGCCTAGTAACTCAGCATGTTTGGCAAAATTCAAGAAGGCTAGGTTAGTCCAAATGTAGCCAAAATTATTAAAGGAACCTGCAGCCATAAACTGAACGTTCATAAACATAGCCCCTAGGGCCACCCAAAAAACTTTAATACCTAACAGCATGCCGATACCAATTCCGATTTCAACAATCACTACCATAATATCAGTAACGCCCGGCATTCCTAAAAAGATATTTTGGGAAACCCAAGCAAACATTTTATTAATCATCAGGGGATCAAATTTGCTTACCTCTGGCCCGGCTAGATTATTGACCATCACTTGAATTAGTCCCGCTGATTTAGGGGCCCCACCGTTAAGCCAGCTTAGCTTGCCAAGGCCCGAGTTAAGCCACGCCCATCCATAAATTATCCTCACAACCGTGAAAATAGTTACCAGGCTGGCAATTTTCCAATCTTTTAGTTGATTTCTTACTTCGTTGAGATAAGTATTCATGTTCTTAAACTCCCCTCAAAAAATATTTTAATGGATTTACTAATTTTATAGATGCAACTTTCGTGCCAACTAAAGTTTGCATTTTTGATCATAAAAACGGTCTCAATTTAGTAACTTCCGGCCTAGGCAAAAAAGCGGCAAACCCTTGTTAAACCTAGGTTCCTTGCAGTTGAGTTCAAATGTCGGTTCTAAAATTAAGCATTCCCAATAAATTTTTGCCAAGCAGGGAACATAAAAAGTGTTAACTGAAAGCTGAAGGGTTGGTTAACAGTAAGCAAATTTAAAGCGTCTGATATTATTCGGAATAAACAATTGACATCACCGAATATCGGTGTAAGATAGTAATTAAAGGCGGTAAATATGCTAAAGGATAAAAAAATAAATGCTGGGGCAAGTGTTAACCTTAGTGTTAACTTAAGCACATAGGTTAACACTTTTAAAAGGGGGATAACAAATGAAAACAGAATTGCTGACAAGGTTTCCTAAGTTTATTAGATTAGATTCTCAATATAGGGTAGAGTTAACCAAGGATTTGGACCAGGGCCTACAAAAGATTATTCAAAACAGCCTTCGGGACCACAAACTAACTTTAGAAAAGAGCTTAACAATTGAGCAGGGGATTTTAAAAGCCTACCAGGTCTCGGGCAGTTCAAAGTATTTAGTTACATTGAATGAAGAATTTGGGCAACTTTTCCCCATTGAAAAATTAACAGATTATCCCTTGGCACCCCAGGCCGTTATTGATTTAATTGTGGATTGGATCAAACAGTCCATTCAATTTGAGCGCTTAGATTTGGTCAGGATAAACCACCCTCTACGCCGTTTCCATTTTGAGTATTCCATGGGGATGGACATCGAAGGGGTAATCAGATCCGCTTATAAGGATGTGGAAGGTTCCGCTTTATCTTGGTTGTTAAGCAATCTAAAGCCTTATCTTGTAGAAAGCTTAACGCCGGAAAAATACCGTTTCAATGAAGATCCTTTTCTGGATCAGACCGGTTTTCGTTCCATCCTGCGTGTTCCCATAATTTCCAATCGGGACTTGACCGGGGCAATTTTGCTGGGCAGTATGACTAAAGATGCTTATCAGCTGGAGGATGCAATTTTATTACAAAACCTTGCTCAGTCAGTATCTCAAGGATTTTTACTGGCAGGTATTCAACAACAGCAAGAATATAATACCCTTGCCACCTCGACCTTGTTGCAGACAAGTGCAGCCCTTTATCAGCCTGATCAGTATAGGGAATTTTTAGAGGCCTATTGTTCAACCCTTTGCCAATTGGCTAAGGTGAACAGAGTTATTTTTCTTTTTATAAACGAACAAGATGCTACTTTCAAGTTTGTGGCTGAGGCAGGTAAAAAATTAACAGTGCTGAACAAATGGTATCCCATAGGGGACTTGCCCATTATGGAAATGCTAAAGACCAAGTGTATCTTGGCATTTAATCTGGCGGATCCCAGCTACAGACCCTTGGTTCGTTTGCTGGGGCAAGGGTTGACAGCAGTACTCTACGCACCTATTACCGATGAACATGGCAATATTATAGCCTGTTTGGGCACTGCTTCCTCTGATGAAAGGGCCATGTCCAAGGAGGTTGCCGGTATTTTTAAGGAGGCGGCGGAGCAGTTGGGCTTTATTCTAACCAGGGGCTTTAACAGTGGGGCCGGTTTAAAAACAGTTGGTTATGAAGGATCTCGGCAAACCGCCAAAGTTAAAAAGCCGGTAGAATTTGGAGAGATTATCGGTTCCTCAACAGCAATTTTGGAGGCCATAGAAAAAACAGCCGCGGCAGCACCCTACGAATTCCCTATTCTCTTAAGAGGAGAAACAGGAACAGGTAAAGAGCTTTTTGCCAAAGCTGTGCACCGGTCAAGCCTTGCAGCCGATGGTCCTTTTATTGTGGTCAATTCTGCCGCCATTCCCGGCAATCTTTTAGAATCTGAACTTTTCGGTTATAAGGAAGGGGCCTTTACAGGAGGATTGAGGGGCGGCAAGAGGGGAAAAATTCTGTTGGCCAATGGCGGCACTCTCTTTTTGGATGAGATTGGAGAGTTGTCAATGGATCTTCAGGCGAAGTTGTTAAGGGTGATTCAGGAGCAGGAAGTGGAGCCCTTAGGGGCAGAGGAGCCTGTACCTGTTAAGGTGAGGATCATTTCCGCAACTCATCGAGATCTGGAGGAAATGGTAGCGAACCAACAATTCAGGGAGGATTTATATTATCGTCTAAACAGCATACAGATTCACATACCCCCCTTAAAGGAC
>JBBAFB010000054.1:0-13774 GCA_041655595.1 Bacillota bacterium | reverse complement strand
AAAATCATTTGACTCAAGTACTTCAAATTGAACAGGTTTCTTTTCCTACTCCTTGGTCTAAAGATACCTATTTAAACGAGATTAAATACAACCAGCTGGCTCATTACTATGTTTGCTTATTAGATAATGAGGTAATTGGCTATGCAGGTATGTGGTTAATTATTGATGAAGCCCATATTACTACCATTGCGGTCAATCCGGCTTTTAGGGGTAAGCAATTTGGCAAGCTGCTCTTGGCCGAACTTTTGGCCAGGGCGGCAATTTTGGGAGCGGATAAGGCCACTTTAGAAGTTAGGCCGTCCAATCAAGCAGCCCAAAACTTGTATAAAGAAATGGGCTTTGTTGTTGCCGGGTCAAGAAAGCAATACTATACCGACACCGGGGAAGATGCCATAATTATGTGGAAGAGCTTGCAAAGTCGGACCGATTTTTAAAAATTCGGCCGGATTGATCTGTCAGGAGGCGATTATAATATCTGATAGAAGTTTAATTCTAGCTATTGAAACCAGCTGTGATGACACATCTGCCGCAGTTTTAGAAGACGGGAGAAACATATTGGCAAATACTATCTACTCCCAGATTGCCACCCACCGGCCTTTTGGCGGTGTTGTACCGGAAATTGCCTCCCGCCAACATTTAGAACAAATTATTCCTGTCATTGACGGGGCTTTAGCAGAAGCGGCTATTAGTTTACAGGATTTGACCGCCATCGGGGTTACTTATGGGCCGGGCTTGGTAGGGGCCCTGTTAGTGGGTGTGGCTCAAGCCAAGGCTTTGGCCTACGCCTTAAAAATACCCTTGATAGGAGTCCATCACCTTGTAGGGCATATTTATGCTAATCTCATTGAGCACCCAAATTTAAAGCTGCCGGCTTTATGCTTGGTTGTTTCAGGTGGACATACAAGCTTAGTTTTGTGGAGATCGCATCAGGAAATCAAAATGCTTGGTGCCACCTTGGATGATGCCGCGGGGGAAGCCTTTGACAAAATAGCCAGGGAATTAGGACTGGGTTACCCGGGGGGTCCGGCCATAGAAAAAATGGCCGGATTTGGCGATCCAAATGCCTTTGCTTTTCCCAGGGCCTGGCTGGGTAAAGGTAGTTTGGACTTTAGCTTTAGCGGCTTGAAATCTGCGGTTTTAAATTATTTGAACAATACAAAACAAAGGGGCGATCAGATTCCCATCGCTGATGTAAGTGCCGGTTTTCAGGAGGCGATAGTAGAAGTTTTAGTTGAGAAAACAATTCTGGCTGCACAAATGCATGATCTGAACACCATAGTTTTGGCCGGCGGGGTTGCCGCTAATCAAAGGTTAAGAGAAAGTCTGCGCCAAAAAACAGCTGCCACGGGTCGGCAGGTTTTGTGGCCCAGCCCGGTTTATTGTACTGATAATGCAGCTATGATAGCCATGGCCGCTTATTATCGACAATTAGAGGGCGATTTTGCAGATTTGTCCCTAAATGCGATTCCTTATTTACCCTTGGAAGCCTTTTTCAAAAAGTAGGGGGGAATCTATTTAGAAAAATCACCCCTTATTTGCTGAGTTATCCACAGAACGGGTGTTTTGTGGATGGTTTTTCTGTGGATAATGTGGATAAGTCAAGTGCAAACCGATTAAATAGACTTTGTCCCCTGTGGAAAGTAGGATTAGAAAAAAACAGCAGATTAGACAAGTTTATACAAAAGGTTGAGAAAACAACAAAAACGGACAGAATATTCCTTTCAATTTAGGCAGGAAATGATAGTTTTTTGTCTAAATAAATATGGATAGTTTTTTTTATTGCTTCAGATCAGACTAGGCTTGAACTTTTAGACCGAAATGCTGTATAGTAGATTGGAAGCAATTATTTTTTGTTCTATATTTTATAATGCAATAAATTAGTTTTTTGACTTGTTGCGTCAATAATGGAGGAGGGCAATGGGATGTGTGAATGTTGTAGCGGTCATGAAACACATGAACCAACGGAAAAAGATTTGCAGTTAATGGAGGTTCTTTCCAAGTATCATGATCAGGAAGGTGCATTAATTCCGGTTTTACAGGCAGCTCAAGATATCTACGGTTATCTGCCCAGGGAGGTTTTAGAGTGCATAGGCGAAGAATTAAAAATACCTATCAGCCAAATATATGGGGTAGTTACTTTCTATGCTCAGTTTAATCTTTCCCCCAGAGGGCGGCATCTTATTAGGGTATGTCAGGGAACAGCTTGCTATGTGAGAGGTGCTAAAGCAATTTTTGATGAAATAAAAGACAAGCTAGGTGTGGGAGACGGGGAAACCACCGAAGATTTGAGATTTACTTTGGAATCTGTTGCCTGTATAGGTGCTTGCAGTCTTGCCCCGGTAATTACCATTGATGATGATACCCATGGGCGTTTGACAAAAAACAGTATAGCCAAAATATTGGCTCAATATAGTTAGGTGGTGGGGCAGATGAGGAGAATTTTACTTTGTAATGATACGGGTTGTAAATTATCCGGGGCAAAGAATATTACTGCAAAACTTGCAGAGGAAATAAAAAAACAAGGCATAGATCACAAATATCAAATAGTTAATACCGGTTGCCATGGCTTTTGCGAGCAGGGCCCCATTGTGGTAATTGAGCCGGAGGACACATTTTATTGTAAGGTTAAAGAAAAAGATGTGGAAGAAATAGTAGCGAAGCATTTAGTCAACAACGAAATAGTAGAAAGATTGTTGTTTGAGGATCCCCTTACAAAAACAAAAATTGAAAAATATCAGGATATCATTTTTTATGCTAAGCAGGAAAAAATCGTTTTGCAAAGATGTGGTTTAATTAACCCTTTAAACATCAATGAATATTTGCAGCATGAAGGTTATAAGGGCTTAGAAAAAGCTTTAAGCATATCGCCCATAGAAGTTGTTAACGAGATTAAGGCGGCAGGTCTAAGAGGTAGGGGTGGGGCCGGTTTTCCCACCGGCTTGAAATGGGAATTTGCTCATAAGGCAGTAGGTGACAAGAAATATATTGTTTGTAATGCCGATGAAGGGGACCCGGGGGCCTTTATGGACCGGGGCATCCTTGAAGGCGACCCCCATTCCTTAATAGAGGGAATGTTAATTGCGGCGTACGCCATCGGCTCGGATGAGGGCTATATTTATGTAAGGGCTGAATATCCGTCCGCTATCAGAACCCTAAAAATTGCAATGGAACAAGCCACGGCGAAAGGTTTTTTAGGTGATAAAATTCTGGGTACGGAGTTTAGTTTTCATTTGAAAATTAAGGAAGGTGCCGGTGCGTTTGTTTGCGGTGAGGAAACAGCTCTACTAGCTTCTATTGAGGGTAAAAGAGGTATGCCCAGAGTCCGACCGCCTTTCCCGGCTCAGAAGGGCTTATGGGGTAAGCCTACCAATATTAATAATGTAGAAACCTTTGCCAATGTGGCTAATATTATCAGAAATGGTGCTCAGTGGTACAGTTCAATTGGTACGGAAAAAAGTAAAGGCACAAAAATCTTTGCTCTATCCGGAAAGGTCAAAAATACTGGCTTAGTTGAGGTTCCGATGGGTATTACCTTAAGAGAAATCATTTTTGATATTGGCGGCGGAATTCAAGGAGGCAAGGAGTTTAAAGCAGTCCAAATCGGGGGGCCCTCTGGTGGCTGTTTAACTAATGAGCACTTGGATCTGCCCATTGATTACGATTCCTTGCTACAAGTCGGAGCAATGATGGGTTCCGGTGGTTTGGTTGTGATGGACCAAGATACTTGTATGGTTGATGTGGCTAGGTTTTTCCTTAACTTTACCCAATCGGAATCCTGTGGTAAATGCACACCTTGCAGAGAGGGAACTAAAAGGATGTTGGAGATTTTGACCAGAATAACTGAGGGTGAGGGGAAGGAAGAAGATATCTTAAAACTTGAAACCCTGGGTAAATCTATTAAGGTAGCCTCCTTATGTGGTTTAGGACAAACAGCACCTAACCCGGTTTTATCAACATTAAAATATTTTAGGCATGAATACGAGGCTCATATTAAAGAAAAGCGTTGTCCGGCAGTAGCTTGTAAAGAGTTAGTCACCTATACCATAGATCCGGTTAACTGTAATGGCTGTACCCTCTGTGCTAGAAGATGCCCGGCAGATGCTATAACCGGAAAGCTCAAAGAAGTCCATGTTATTGACCAGTATAAATGCACAAAATGTAACACTTGCTTTGAGGTCTGCCGCTTTGATGCAGTGATTAAAAGCTAAAAGCTATGGGCTAGAGGATAAGGAGATAAAGCAGTTGTTAAATGCTTGTCAAAACCTTTTGGGTTTGGCGGAAAATATTATAGGGCAGGGTAAAACCCTGCCCTATAATATTTATGGTGGTGACCCCAACGTGGATTTTATTGTTATGAAGGATCTGCAAAAGCTTCATTCTGATCCGATAGGTGGTTAATTCTTAATTAGCTTTCTAATCGCCGCTAAATTTGCTGAGCCAGCCTCCCGTCCTTTTTGAATAAAGCTGGGTATTTTGGCAAAATCAAATAAACTTGCACCGCCTACCTTGGGCCTGACTACCAAATCAGCAAAACTGTGGGTTAGCAAGTTCGATATTCTTTGACCCATAATATCATGGCTCTGCAATAGAATTTCAATAATGTTTTTGGGTGGTTTGCTTTTTTCTGTCCCAAACCCCAGATCAACGGCCACGACCTTTTTAGCGCCCAACAGCTTTAATACATCAACAGGAACATTATCTAACAGGCCGCCATCCGCAAGGAGACGGCCCGTTATTTTTTTGGGGGTAAAAATTCCGGGTATGGCAGAACTGGCCCTTACTGCTTCTGCAATCTTTATATTGGGGATAAAAACGGTTTTTGGGGGCCAGGGTTTGGGGGGAATAATTTTTTCACCGGTAAAGATCACAAGCTCTCCCGTTTTAAGATCAGTAGCCGTGATAGCTAAGGGTAGGGTTAGCTCCTCGAAGGTAATAGGCCCGATCCAATTTAAAATAAATTTTTCAATAAAGTTAGCTTTGAGGAGGCCTTTGGGAAGAGGTAGCAAACCAAGGGATTCCATTTCATACGGTTCCGCTAAAACGGGAAGAATGGTTTCTTCGGTTTTATATGGAATGTTTGCATACAGTTGCCAAAGTCTTTCCCCAATTTGAGTCGGCAACATACCAAAGGCAAATAAACTACCTACTATGCTTCCTGCGCTGGTACCGGCAATCAAATCCGGTACCAACCCGTTTTCATGCAAGACTTCCAAAAATCCAATATGAGCCGCCCCTCTAAGGGAGCCGCCGCTTAAAGCCAGACCAAAGCACATTTTCATCATCTCCTTAAATTATTTTATGCGCCGCCAACTTTTAAGTAACTGTTCGCTTCTTATAGGGATGTCTTGCTTTTGTGAAAATAAAAATAATCAACCAGTATTTCAAGGCTAAAAAGCCGCAAAACTCTCCTTTACCAAGGAAAAAGGGGCTATTTTATGGTAATAACCCCTAAAAAATCGCCACATAGTGAATGTGCTAGCTATTGTTTTCAGATTATTCGGAATTCTACCTTGTACGCCAGCTATATTTGTGCTAATATAATTCATATTAAATTTAATATGAAACAGGCAGTGATAAAAGAGGTGTTTTTATTATGAAGACATAGGTCCGCTGATTTATCGAGGTTTAGTAATCAGAAGAATGTGTTTGGCTGGGGGAAAGAATGAATTTTTTGGTGGCTGGAAAACGGGAATTTTATTGACAGACAATGTGTTAAGGAGGGATTGCATTTGCTATTAAAAAGAAGAGATTTTTTCAAGTTGACAGGTGCGGCAGGTGCAGGCTTAATTTTGGCGGATCTGGGTTTTAATGTATCAAAAGTAGAGGCATCCGCTGCTCAGTTTAAATTGGATGGTGCTAAAGAATATACTTCTGTGTGTACTTTTTGTTCCTGCGGCTGCGGTATGATTTGCCATGAAAGGAATGGCAGGCTAATTAATTTAGAAGGGGACCCCGATCATATCATCAACGAGGGAGCCTTATGCAGCAAGGGCTCGGCTATGGCAGCCTTGCCGAATTCTGATCAAAGGGTGGTTAGCCCCCTCTACAGGGCACCAAAAAGTGACACCTGGCAAACCATCAGTTGGGACGAAGCTATAGGTAGAATTGCCGAAAAGATTGTGAATCTTCGGAATAAGCATTGGATCAAAGATGAGCTTATTAATGGAAAAACCTATAGAGTCAACCGCACAGACGTTTTGAGCTTTATGGGGGGAGCTCAAAATACTAATGAAGAGTGTTATTTATTTACTAAGGCAGCCAGGCTATTTGGTGTTTCTCACTTAGAGCATCAGGCCCGTCTCTGACACAGCCCCACAGTTCCTAGTTTAGGAGCTTCTTTTGGGCGCGGTGCGATGACAAACCACTGGTTGGATCTAAAAAACGCTAAAGTAATCCTAATTGAAGGTAGCAATGCCGCTGAAAATCATCCCATGTCCATTAAGTGGGTTATGAGGGCCAAAGAACAGGGAGCGATAGTGATTCATGTGGACCCGCGTTATACCAGAACATCCAAAATTGCAGATATCTACGCCCAGATCCGTCCGGGTACAGATATTGCTTTTTTGAACGGGATTATTAACTACATTCTGGAAAACAAATTGTATGATGAGGAATTTATCCTGGACCACACTAATGCGCAACTGTTAATAAAGGATGATTTTGGTTTTAATGAGGGGCTGTTTACGGGCTATAACAAGGCTGAGTTCAAGTATGATAACAGCTCCTGGGGCTACATTTTAGATGAAGACGGTTATCCGGTTAAGGGCGAAAGCCTGGATGACCCGAGAACGGTTTTCAGTCGTTTGCAAGAATTCTACAAAAGATATGATTTAAAAACTTCTTCCAATATTACAGGCATTCCGGAAGAGACGATTAAATTAATTGCGGATACCTATACAAAAAATCGCCCGGGAACAATTATGTATGCTCTTGGAATGACCCAGCATACAGTCGGGGTTCAAAATATTCGCTGCTTCGGTATTTTGCAGCTCCTGTTGGGTAACATGGGTAAACCCGGTGCCGGTGTTAATGCTCTAAGAGGGGAGCCAAATGTGCAGGGCGCAACGGATATGGCTGTCCTTTATCACATCCTGCCGGGCTATTTAAATGCACCTAACCACGATGATGATAGTATTGAAACCTGGACCACAAAATCAGGTACCTTCCGCCGGACCTTCCTAGTCAATTTACTAAAATCTTGGTTTGGGGATAATGCCCATCAGGAAAACGACTTTGGTTTTGGCTGGATTCCCAAGAAAAATGGCGGAGCAAATTATTCCATTTTTAGAATTTTCGAATCTGCTCTAGAAGAAAAGATGAAAATGCTTTATGTTATGGGCCAGAATCCGGCCATGACCAGTCCTAACTTAAATCTGGTTAATGCTGCTTTAGGCAAGTTGGAAACCTTGGTTGTGGCGGAGCTTTTTATGACCGAAACCGCCGCTTTTTGGGAAAGACCGGGTGCAGATCCGGCAACTATTGATACAGAGGTTTTCTTCCTGCCCGCAAAATCCTTTTTAGAAAAGGAAGGTACCATAAGTAACTCAGGCAGGATGGCTCAGTGGAGATATACCTCGTTAGATACCTTAGGCGACACCAAAACAGATTTAGAGATAATGGATTTGTTGTTTAGGAAAGTCAGGGAGCTGGTAGCAAATTCCGGAGATGAAAAGGATGAACCAATCTTAAAGGCCAATTGGGATTATTCCCAGGATAAGCATTTCTATGAGCAGGTGTTAAAAGAAATTAACGGATATGATGTGCAAACCGGAAAACCCGTTGGCGGGATTGGAGAACTTAAGCCAGATGGGTCCACATCGTCGGGTAACTGGGTTTATGCCGGGGTATTTGCCAATAATGTTAACCTTTCCAAGCGAAATGACGGCCAAAATGATCCGGGTGGTTTAGGTATCTATCCGGGCTTTAGGTGGACCTGGCCGGGCAATATCCATGTACTTTACAATAGGGCATCCTGTGATAAAAACGGCCGCCCCTATGATGAAGAAAACAAAATAATTTGGTGGGATGAAACCCAGGGAAAATGGACCGGCTATGATGGTCCGGATGTCCCCAATGCTGCCCATGGGCCGGCCACGCCCAATGGTTTACGGGCTTTTCGCATGACCGGTGAGGGTTTGGGGCGCTTATTTGCGGCTCCCTACAAAGACCCGCTGGCGGGCTCTCATTTGCCTAGAGATGCTTCTACGGCACTGGTTGATGGACCGTTACCGGAGTTTTACGAGCCGGTAGAGAGCCCTACAGAAAATATTCTGCATCCGAAAGTAGCTATTAACCCTTGTCTGAAGTATCCAAGAGTTAAGGGTTTACAGGAGATTGGGACAAAAGAAGAATACCCCTATGTTTTATTCACTTCCGGTATTTCCGAACATTGGTGTGGCGGGGCATTAACGAGAAATATTCCTTGGTTAAATGAATTGGTAAAGGAAACCTATGTCGAACTTCCTCAATCCCTAGCGGCCAAGCATGGTATTAAAAATGGTGAGCAGGTAAAAATCCAGTCTGCAAGGGGAGAGGTAGTGGTTAAGGCAATGCTGACAAACCGGGTAAAACCGTTGATGGTTAACGGGAAAGAGGTAGAAGTGGTTTGGATGCCCTATAGTTGGGGCTTTAAAGGTCTCAGCCAAGCTGCCAGCACCAATTTGGTGACCATTGATGCCGGTGATCCTAATACCTGGATACAAGAAACAAAAGCGTGCCTAGTTAATTTGGCAAAAGTATAGAAATCTACGATTTGAGGTGAATGTAATGGATAACAAGCAGACAGCTATTGCGGAATGGATCGTTAGCCACCCTTATCTGGATGAGGTTGCCAAATTACAGGGATCGGTGTTAACTGTACTGGAGAAGCATTCCGGAAGCAAACGAGATTTAGCCGACATGGTTAAGGATCAAGGCAGGATCAAGGAAAGATATCAGAACAAGCAGACTGCCTTGGGAGATAATCCTTTTACCGATGCTTTCCTTCGCTATAATGGTGAAATGCTGCGGGATTTGGTAGCTTTTTTTCAGGAGGCCGATTTGCCCCAGGCTTTTAAGCAGCAAAATATGATTTTAGCCGAGCATTTAAAAGCAAAACCCAGTGCAGCCGTTGAGTTATTTAGGGCTGCCTTGGATGAACAATATAGCCCTCCAATTACGGAAGGAGCTCAATTAGATTTCGGGCTAGTAAATTATTTTCTATGGAATGTGTTGGCTGAAACCCTGACTCCCTTGAGGCTATACCTGCAGGCATTGACAAAGGAAATTGCCTGGAATGAGCCCCGCTGCCCTCTTTGCGGAGAACCGCCTGCCATGGCTCAACTGGTTCACACAACAAAAGGAAGGGAACGGGAGTTAAGCTGTGGGTTGTGCCATACCAAGTGGCAGTATAAAAGGATTGGCTGTCCCTATTGCGGAAACGAGGATCAAAAAAGTCTCAACCTGATAGAGTTAACGGATTATCCCGCTTTTCGTCTGGATACTTGCGATCAATGTAAGGGGTATCTTAAAACATATCTGGATGAAGGGAACGGAGAAATAGCTTTGAATGACTGGTCTACCTTACATCTTGATGTAATAGGCAAAAAAGAAGGTTTTCAGCGTCAGGATTATCAACTGTTTAAAATATAGAGGTTTTAGTCTAAACCCTTTATTTTGGATAGGCCCGCAGCAAGCCTATAGCGTGGAAAGTCGGTTAAGCGAACTAAATCAGGTGTTTATAAAATTGGAAGGGGGAGGAAGATGGCAATTGCTATGCTTCACGATGTTTCAAAATGTACGGCCTGCAGAGCCTGCACGGTTGCTTGCAAACAGTGGAAATCTCTGTCAGCCGAAATAACTCCTTTTACAGGTGAATTTCAATCCCATCAGGATCTGAGCGCCAAAACCTATACCATAGTCAGAATGACGGAGCGAGTGGAAAATGGGCAGTTTCACTGGGATTTCTTAAAGTTTCAATGCTTGCACTGCAGCGAGGCCGCCTGTGTTAAAGCGTGCCCTCAGGGTGCATTGTATTATAATGATAATGGTGCAGTTTCTTTTAATGTTGACAAATGTGTAGGCTGCGGTTACTGCGTGGTTAATTGTCCCTTTGGGGTTCCTCATGTTGATGAAGAAACCCATAAAAGTACTAAATGTGATTTTTGCACCGACAGGATTGCAATGGGTTTAGAGCCCTCCTGTGCAAAAACTTGCCCAACGGGTGCAATTCAATTTGGCGACCGGGATAAAATGGTGGCATTGGCCGAGGCGAGGGCAGCTGAACTCAGGAAGCTTAATCCTTTAGCCCAGACCTACGGGATAAAGGAGCAGGGTGTGGGTGGGACTCATATGATTTATGTCCTGGAGGCCTCGCCGGAAGTCTATGGGTTACCGAAGGATCCAGCAGTTCCCTATACCTTAACTTTGTGGAAGGATCTCATTCACCCCTTGGGTAAATTGGCCATGGGAGGAGCCGTTGTAGCGGCAGCAGTTAGTTTGATAACTCATAAAATTAATGCAGAAACCTCTGGCTTGGATATACCGGCAAAGGTTGCTGTTGGCGATAAGGTCTCGTCCGTTAAGAGAGAGGAGGAAACCCTATGATCACCAGAGGAACTAAATTAGAAGAGGGCAAAATATTTCGTTTTTCGCTAACATCAAGGTATGCCCATTGGATTCATGCTATTGCCTATACCTTTTTGTTCTTTACAGGAATGCTTCTCTTCTTTGATCTGTTTGATTTCTTGGCTCCGGTTTTCGGCGGTTTTGCCGGGGCACAGCTGATTCACAGAATTTTCGCCGTGGTTTTGATTCTGCCGGGGCTCATCTTTATTGTTTTCGATTTAAAAAACTTTATGGGCTGGATGAAAGAGTGTGTTACTTGGACCAAGGATGATAGGGTGGCTATTCCGACTTTTTTGAAAGAGTTATTTGGTGCCAAGGTTAAAATGCCCCCGCAAAGCTATATTAATGCCGGACAGAAAATTAATTCCATTTTAACTGTCTTTGCCACGGGCATTATAGGTGTTTCAGGTTTAATTATGTGGTTTGCCGGTTTTTTTGGCTATGGTCTAGCCCGCTGGGCTTATGTGGTTCACAGCGGCATGACCGGATTTATGGTAGCAGTGGTTATCATGCATATCTACCTTGGGGCCCTCAATCCTAAATCCAAAGCCGCTTTTCCAGCCATTTTTACAGGTTATGTTGATGCCGAATACGTCAAAAGGCATCATAGCAAATGGTTTGATGAGGTTACAGCTTTTAAAAAAGACTAACGATTTAATAACCTAACTGGGGAAAAGGGTTAAAACTACTTTAAAAGCCGCCAGCCCACAAATTGACGGGCCTGCGGCTTTTATTTTTTTTCTATTTTTAAAAAACAAATAGTTTAATAACCGGGCTGTATAAAATGGACCCAAATTATTTAAAAGGTTATAAAGCCATAGGCTAACATGCGCTATGGCTTTTAATATTTCTTCAGCCAGCGTTGCGGTTCACTTTGTTTGTGAATGAGGGAACATTAATTATTTGTCAATAGTTGTTGTTTTTTTGTAGAAAGCATGTTTTTAAAAAGGAATGAAGCGAAATGTAGAGAAAAGAATATATTAGTTTCTAAGGGTGAAACATTGTCTTGCCTGATGAAACATTAGAGGAGGTGTTGATTGTTGGCAAAAACTGATTCTTCGATGTATAGTATTCGGTCCGTTGAAAGGGCTATGGAGGTATTAATAGCCCTCGGTAAAGAGTCCCCACTAGGAGTTACCGAGCTAGCGAATAAGCTAAATTTGCACAAAAGTACGGTACATCGATTGGTAGCAACTCTAGAAAGCCGTAGTTTTGTAGAAAAGGAGCCTAACAAGGGGGGGTATCGCCTTGGTTTGAGACTTTTAGAATTAGGCGGTAGTGTATCATCGCGTCTAGAGTTATGCCAAGAAGCTAAGCCTTATTTAAAGAATCTATCAAGAAGAACTGGTTATACCGCTCACTTGGTAGTCCTCTCCGGCTACGACCCAATCTATATAGAAAAAGTAGAGAATCCTAATGGCTATGTTAAATACTCCCAAATTGGAAAGAGGCTCCCTATTAACGCGACTGCAGCGGGGAAAGTATTATTGGCATATTTAACTGAACGAGAGGTTGATGATATTTTAAACGAAAGTCTTGTTGCATATACAAAAAATACAATAATTGATGCAAAAGTTTTGCGGGAACATTTGCGGGAAATTAAAACCGTAGAATACGCATTGGATATGGAGGAACTCGAAATTGGGCTATGTTGTATTGCAGCCCCAGTGCGGGACAACTCGGGAAATGTGGTTGCAGCCGTATCTTTATCTGGAGTAGGGGCAGCTATGAAGCAAGACGGCTTTCCAGTACTAATCAGCTACGTTAAGGAAGTGGTACAAGAAATTTCTTTTAGGCTTGGTCATGGGATTAATTTTATGGTCTAGCTGGTGGAGGTGATATTGTGTGGAAGCAGTTGTAGTCGGGAAAGACAAAAGTTGTTATTCTTTAATCGCAAAATCAACATACAAGCGAGATTGCTTACCCTTAAACGCGGTAAAGTATATAGAAAATATTAAAGATGTTGTAGGGATCATCCAAAAGGAGAATCCGGCACTACTCATTTGGGATATAGAAGGACAAGAGGAGCAGGCCCTGGTTTCTATAAGGAAACTAAAAAATAAAATGTCTCAAATAATAACCGTTATTGTTAGCAAAGAGTTAGAGATAATTACCGTACGCGCAGCTCTACGTTGTGATGTTGATGATTATTTGTTAAAACCTCTAACTCAAAGAGAGCTTGTTGACAGCTTGTTAGGCCTGTTATTTGATCGGTTACAATTATCTAGTGCTTGTGATGTTGTAGGTGACGCACTGAGCTATATGCAAAAAAACTGTATGTTACCTATTACTCTTGATGATATCGCAAAAAAATGCTTTGTTAGTCCATGTTATTTAAGCAGACGCATAAAAGAAAAAACAGGCAGGACATTTGTTCAGAATCTTAGAGATATGCGTCTTGCACAAGCTGAGTGGATGTTACTTAATACTAACCAAACGATACGAAATATTGCTAGGTCATCGGGGTTTTCAAACGATAGTTATTTTACTTACGTTTTTCGAAATGAAAAAGGTGTTACCCCAACAGTTTTTCGACAAACCCGCGATCCGGTTGTATTTATCAAGTGAAAAACGACCAATTTTTAATTAAAATAAACTAGCCCCAAAAAGGGAACCACCCATGCTTCTTTTGATGGGTTTCGGGCTTGTAAACAGTTTATCGCAGAAAAGGGGTGGATAGAAATGTATATCGTATGTAATTAGGGTAAATCGGACTGGGCGAGATCAAAAAGAAACCGAATTGGAAAGAGGGTTGAAATGAGAAAAAAGGTCACTATTCACACGCTAAGGGACAAAGTTGAAAGTGGAGAAAAGATTGCAATGATTACTGGTTATGATTACCCTATGGCTTTAATGGAAGAAAAAGCAGGTATGGACATTATTTTAGTAGGGGATTCCTTAGGAATGACAATTTTGGGCTATGATTCCACTTTGCCTGTTAACATGGATTCAATGATAGAACATGCAAAAGCAGTACGGCGGGGTGCCCCTACAACTTATTTAGTTGGAGATATGCCTTATATGTCTTATCAAATCAGTATAGAACTTGCCATCAAAAATGCGGGCCGTTTCATGAAGGAGGCAGGTTGTGATGCTGTTAAGCTAGAAGGCGGTAAAAATGTAATTGAGTGTGTAAAAGCCCTTACAAGTGCTACTATACCTGTTATGG
>JBBAFB010000053.1:0-13948 GCA_041655595.1 Bacillota bacterium | reverse complement strand
GATAGGCCCCGGACAAGACCAAGGCACTAAAAACAGAACGATGAGCGTGACGGGGTAAAAAAATCTTGTCCCCGGGTTTTAAAAAGGCCAAAAAAGCGGCCTCTATCCCGGCAGTTGCCCCATTCACCAAAAAAAAACTGTCCTTGGCTCCGAAAGCCTCCGCCGCTAGCAGTTGGGCCTCTTTAATTGCCCCTTGAGGCTGATGCAAATCATCAAGACCGGGAATCTCCGTCAAATCAGCTTTAAATGCCTGCTGACCCAGCAGAGGCAGCAATGCCTCTGCCACAGCTTGTCCGCCCTGGTGGCCCGGCATATGGAGCCGATAAGGCTCCTCAGCCAAATAGGCCTCCATAGCCTCCACCAAGGGCATTCTATTTTGATCCAGCCTCATAAGCCCAGCCCCCTGTCAAATATCAATAGTATTGTAGCATAACCGTTGCTATTTGTCAGTTGGAGGGACTTTGGGCAAATTCACTTTTTTCTGTACTCCTTGATGATCCACATAGTAGTTTTCTAAATAAATCAGCTCCGAGATGGGTACAATTTGGTAGCCTTGGCCTTGAAGAGCCTCCAGCAGGTTAGGTAAGGCCTCTAAGGTGTGCTTGCCGTTGTTGTGCATTAGGACTATGGAGCCGGGCTTGACTCTATCCATAATCCTTTTCTGAATCTCGCCGGCGGAAAGGTCCTTCCAGTCAAGGCTATCCACATCCCATTGAATGCAGTGGATGCCCATTTGCTCCGCCACCTCAATCATGGTGTTGTTGTAACTGCCAAAGGGCGGGCGAAAGAGGATGGGCTTAAAGCCGCTGATACTTTCAATTGCTTCGTAATTATCAGTCAGTTCCCGCTTCATTTGACTCTCGGTCAGCTTTGCAAAATCCGGGTGGGTGGTGGAATGAAGTCCGATTTCATGCCCTGCCTGCACAATCTTTTTCACCAGCTCAGGATAATCCTTAATCCAAATATTAACTAAAAAGAAGGTGGTTTTAACATTATACTTCTTTAGCGTGGCCAAAATGCCCTCTGTGTGTTCTGCGCCCCAGCAGGCATCAAAGCTAATTGCCAGTTTTTTTTCACCGATATCCACCGAATAGATTGGTCTTAGCTTACTGTCGCCGGTGACAACCGCTATAAAATCCTGCCCCAAGAATCTATAGGTACCAAAAATCAGCCCTACCAGGGCTAAGGAAAGGGCCAGGACTGCCAGCTTCCTTTTTATTGTCCCCGTTAAACTGACCACATATAGCTGCATTTTTTCTACCCCCCAAGTACTTTCTCTTAATAACCCTATTCTTTAAGAGGCTGTCCTAATTCACGATTTTCTGCCCATTTATTCAAATATTATTCCAAAGGCAGCTTTCTACCCTGTCCGTTGTTTACCACCCCCGGCCCCCGACTTCTCGCGGGGCAAATTATCTTTCTTTTGTAAAAAAATTAGGTAAAAAAGCTGCTATTGTGCTAAGATATGTTTAGTCGGTTTTTACTAATTTAAACTAAAACACATAGAAACAGATGTGGGGAGATTATATGATTCGAGTTTTGAAAGAGCTGAAACCATTTACAATTTTAATTATAATCATCATAGGCTTGTTGTTCTTACAGGCCATGACTGATTTAGCCCTACCCCAATACATGTCCAGAATCGTCAATGTGGGCATCCAACAAAGCGGTATTGAAGACGCAGTACCGGAGGTAATGAGGGTAAGGGACTTTGAAAAAGTAAAACAATTTATCAGCGAGGAAGAAGAGGCCCTGCTGAGGAGCAATTACCAATTGATCGAGCAGGGGGATTTAACCCCGACCCAGTTAAAAAATTATCTTAAAAAGTATCCCGCCCTAAAAGCCGGGGCTCTCTATATCCTAAAAGCTCCCACCCCGGAAAATAGAGAACTGCTTAATAAACTCTTAGGCAGAACCTTCACCATCCTAAGTTTTATGGAAGGGGAATTAGGGTTGGAAAGTATGGAGGGGCAATTTCCCGGTGACTTGGATTTAACTGATCCCCGGGCATTAGTGGATCAAATACCAAGAGATTCACTGGAAGAGCAATTCGCCAACATGCCTCCCATACTGATCAACCAACTAGCTGTTAACTATATCAAACTGCAATACGAAGAAATGGGTATCAATATTGCCAATACCCAAACAAACTATATCCTGACCATTGGGGGGATTATGCTTTTAATCGCCCTTTTGGGAGTAGCGGCCTCTATCTCAGTAGGCTTTTTAGCTGCCAGGGTTTCGGCCTCCTTGGGCAAAAAACTAAGGGAATCTATGTTTAAAAAGGTGCTGGCCTTTTCCAACCAAGAATTTGGTGTTTTTTCCACCGCTTCTTTAATCACCAGAAGCACCAATGATATTCAGCAAATTCAAATGTTTACTGCCATGTCCTTAAGGATGGTATTCTATGCCCCAATTTTGGGCATCGGGGGCGTTATCAAAACCCTAAAAACCAATACCAGCATGGCTTGGATTGTTGCCCTGGGGGTAATTACGATTCTCGTCTTGGTTACCGTTTTATTTTCCATCGCCATCCCCAGGTTTAAAAGGGTGCAAAAATTAATTGATAAGGTCAACCTTGTCATGCGGGAAATCTTAAATGGCCTTTTGGTAATCAGAGCCTTTAACACCCAAAGGTTTGAGGAAAAACGCTTTGATCTTGCCAATATTGACTTAACCAAAAACAATCTCTTTATTGCCAGGCTAATGACCTTTATGATGCCCACCATGATGTTGATTATGAACAGCATTTCCCTATTGATTGTCTGGATAGGTGCCAATGAAATCTCCAAGGGTACCTTTCAGGTGGGAGATATGATGGCCTTTATGCAATATGCCATGCAGATTTTAATGTCCTTTTTGATGATCTCCATGTTATCTATTATTCTACCCAGGGCCTCTGTCTCTGCCCAAAGAATTGCAGAGGTTTTGGAAGAGGATTTAACTATTCTTGACCCCACCCAGCCGGAAAAATTCTCAGGCCCCTTAAAAGGTCATCTGGAGTTTAAAAATGTTTGCTTTAAATACCCGGAAGCAGATGAATGTGTGATTAAAGATATCAGCTTCACCGCTCTACCCGGAGAAACCACCGCTTTTGTTGGCGGTACCGGCAGCGGTAAATCTACCTTAGTGAACCTCATCCCCAGATTTTATGATGTTACCGAAGGGGAAGTCCTACTGGATGGCACCAATATCAAGCATGTTTCTCTCTACGATTTAAGAGAGAAAATCGGCTATGTGCCCCAAAAGAATCTATTGTTTAAGGGCACCATTGACAGCAATCTTAAATTTGGCAAAGGGGATTTAATTGATGATCAAATGGTGGAAAAGGCCATAGAGATGGCTCAGGCCAAGGAGTTTATCAACTCTAAGGAAGAAGGCTTGCAATTTGAAATATCCCAAGGAGGCACCAATGTCTCCGGGGGCCAAAGGCAAAGATTAGCCATTGCTAGGGCCATCACCAAAAGACCGGAAATCTTTATCTTTGACGATAGCTTCTCCGCCCTGGATTTTAAAACCGATGCAGCCTTAAGAAAGGCCTTGCGTCAGGAGCTAAAGGATCAAACCGTTTTAATTGTGGCCCAAAGAATCAACACCATTCTCCATGCAGACAAAATAATTGTGCTGGATGAAGGAGAAATTGTAGGCATGGGCAGCCATGATGAACTGCTGAGGGATTGCGAAGTCTACAGGCAAATTGCCCTGTCCCAGCTTTCTGAGGAGGAATTAGCAAGATGAGCGATAAAAGAGAAGCCAGTCCCCCACCGGGGAGACCCTTAGGGGGACCTATGCGAGGGGGCCCCATGGGCCGTGGGGGCCATATGGGCCACAATTTTGAAAAACCCAAGGATTTTAAAACTACCTTTAAAAAGCTTTTAAATTATCTTAGCCCCTATAAATTTAAGCTGCTGGTTGTAATTCTTTTTTCCTCCGGCAGTGCTGTTTTTGCTATTTTGGCTCCTAAGCTTTTAGGAAATGCCACAACCAAGATTTTTGAGGGCTCCATGGGCAGTTTGGCCGGCAGGGAAGGAATGGGAATTGATTTTATCAGTATTAAAAATATAATTTTTGTGCTGATCGGCCTCTACCTAGGCAGTACCGTGTTTAATTTAGTCCAAGGTTTCATCGTCTCCGGTGTAGCCCAAAGGGTTTCCTATAACCTAAGAAAAGAAATGGCGGAAAAGGTTAACCGCCTGCCCTTAAAATTTTTTGATACCACCACCCACGGAGATATTTTATCTCGGGTAACCAATGATATTGACACCGTAAGCCAAACGCTTAACCAAAGTATGAGCCAAATTATTTCATCTGCAACCACCCTGGTTGGTGTCTTGGTGATGATGTTAACCATCAGTTGGCAAATGACTCTGGCCGCACTTTTGATTATGCCCCTTTCCTTGGCCTTGATTATGTTTATTGTAAAGAGATCCCAAAAGTACTTTAAGGCTCAGCAAGCATCCTTGGGAAAGGTTAACGGCCATGTGGAAGAAATCTTTGGGGGACATTTGGTAGTCAAGGCCTTTAATGCAGAACAAGAAGCAAAGGTAACCTTTGACGAAGCCAATGATGAGCTCTACCAGGCAGGCTGGAAATCCCAATTTATTTCCGGTATGATGATGCCCTTTATGAACTTTATCGGAAATTTAGGTTATGTGGCTGTTTCTATTTTGGGCGGTTGGTTTACCATCAAAAAAGTAATCCAGGTGGGAGATATTTTAGCCTTTATTCAATATATGAGAAATTTTACCCAACCCATTGCTCAAGTAGCCCAAATCAGCAATATTTTGCAATCAACTGTTGCAGCAGCGGAAAGAGTCTTTGAATTTTTAGAAGAAAGAGAGAAAAAGCCGGAAATAGAATCCGCCATTGATTTAGAAGCTATTCAAGGCGGGATTGAATTTAAAAATGTAAAATTTGGCTACAAAAAGGATACCACAGTGATTAATAATTTTAGTTCCCGGATACAGCCAGGCCAAAAGGTGGCCATTGTAGGCCCCACAGGAGCAGGGAAAACCACCATCGTCAAGCTATTGATGAATTTTTATGATTTGGATGGGGGTAGCATTCTGATAGACGGCCACGATCTAAAAGATTTTACTAAAAAAGATCTCAGAAACCTCTTTGGAATGGTCCTACAGGACACCTGGCTCTTTAACGGCACCATTTTGGAGAATATTAAATATGGAAAGCTCAACGCCAGTGATGAAGAGGTAGTCAAAGCAGCCAAGGCGGCCCATGTCCACCGCTTTATTCGCACCTTGCCGGATGGCTATAAAATGGTGGTTAATGAAGAAGCCAGTAACCTCTCCCAGGGCGAAAAACAACTTTTGACCATTGCCAGGGCAATTTTAAGGGACCCAAAAATCCTGATTTTAGATGAAGCCACTTCCTCAGTAGATACCAGGACGGAAGTTTTAATCCAAAAAGCCATGGAAAATTTGCTAAAGGGCAGAACAGCCTTCATCATCGCCCACCGGCTTTCCACCATCAGGGACGCAGATTCGATTTTAGTAATGAGAGACGGGGATATTGTAGAACAGGGTAACCATAAAGAACTACTAAGGCGGAACGGATTTTACGCCTCCCTCTATAACAGCCAATTTGAAAGGGCAGAAGCCATCTAATTGCCTTCTAGGATAGAGGCATATTTTCCAGATATTTTATTGTTCTACGAGCCGTGTCAAGGCTTACCTTGCGAGTTTCTCCGTACTTTAACCAAGAATTAAAGTTGCCGGGATTAAGCCCCAAATCGGTGTAAAGCCTGTAGTTAGATACGCCTTTAACCTTTTGGAGTTTAACAATCTTGTTCCTCATAAGTTCTTTAGTGTGGTTATCATTTTGCAGTCGATTTTTTTTAGTTAAATAACTTTGCCACACCTTCTTATATTCACCCGGCAAAGATGACTTTGTATCCCTAAGTGCTGCTTCAAAACCTACTTTATCATATTTACTTATCAAATCCTGATAATCCGAATATAGTGCGGGGGCTTTTGTCGCACGGAGCAAAACCTCTATTTTGTCTGTGAATACAGCATAGAGAAGAAGCGGCTCCCGAAGCCTAGGATTTCTATCCCACGCTTCCTCAGCCAGCTTGTATAAACTGTTTGTATTGGTCATGGAAAGTGACCGAACATAGTTTTTTAAAAACCCAGCAAAAGTCAACTCTCTCACGTCCGAAACCTCCTTACATAATCATCATAATTTGCCTTAAAATCTTTATAACATCTTTCATTTAAAGCACTGGCTTTGGCCTCGTCTTCCCCCATGGCAAGCCTTTCAAGCATATTCCAATTGATAGCATCTACAACTTCTTTGTTTTCAACATCCTTTTTATCTATGGCCCTAGCCGAATACAGCTTTGCAATTACTATATCTTCCAGCGATGCAGTATAAAAATCAATTTTTCTACCATTGATATTCAGGGGTACAAGCCTGTCCTCATAGTTAAAAGGAAAATTGTTAATATAGGTTTGAACCCTACAATTTATGTCATACTTTTCGAGCAGGCCAAGCAATTCACGGGAGGCTGAAATTGCATCAACATCGTGGGTAGCTCGGGATATACGTTCAAGTAATATCAGCGCTCCACCGCCTACAATCACTAGGTGAAACCGCTCATCACCATCAAATAGCAAGCTGGCATCCTCATCCAGTCTGCTAAGTCTTTCCAACAGATCCTTACGAATCATACCCGACATGTAGCACACTCCCATAGTAAAATATAAATAATACTATTATTCAATTATCATTATATATAGATATACCCTTTTTGTCAAAGTACTATGCAATATACTAAAGAGAACACCCTCTAAAAAATCATATTTTGTGGCTACAACAGCCAATTTGAAAGAGCGGAGGCAATATAAGGAAAAGACTCTACTTCAATGTCATTGCGAGGAGCATAGCGACGCGGCGTTCAAGAGGCAGGAGGCCAGAGGCCAGAAGCAAGAAACCTACTTAAATGTCATTGCGAGGAGCGCCAGCGATGAGGCAATCTCTTAGAAACGGTGGGGTCTATTGTTCTACCCCCCGGTCTATTGAATCCTTTGAATAACCATATCATGGGCTGAAACTTTTTCTTCAATCCGAGCCAAGGATGCCAAAATCCGCTGATTAACATCCCTTTGCACTTCTACCGCATCAAACAAAATTCGGATTTTATCAATAACTTCAGTTTCCATTCTAGTTTCAAGACGAAGCTGCCCTTTTTTAAGGTCAGATATATCACTTTTCATCTCCCCCATATCTGATTTCATTGCCTTTTGTTCAGCTTTCATCCCCTGTAATTCAATTTTCATCCCTTGCTGCTCCACTTCTAAATTGTCCAATCTAAGATTTACTTTTTTCAGTTCACCGAGAACTTCCTTAGAACCATCCACCATTATCTCCCCCTTGACAATTAATTACTAAACCCATTTAACCATTTCATATCCATTATTGCAAGGTTGATTTGCAAATATGTAAAAGAAAAGAGCCGGGGCTAGGCCTCGACTCTTTTGGAATTGATTTGACTACCTTAGTAGTTGTAATACCATTTGTGGTTGTTGGTTAGCTTGAGCCAGCATTGCAGTTGCAGCTTGGCTGAGGATGTTCATCTTGGTGAACTCCATCATTTCTTTCGCCATGTCTACGTCTCTGATTCTGGATTCAGAGGCCTGTAGGTTTTCGGCTGAGGTATCCAAGTTAGCAATGGTGTGCTCCAAGCGGTTTTGCATAGCACCTAACTTAGAACGCTCAGTAGAGACGGTACCCAGTGCCTTATCAATTATTTCAACAGCCTCATTAGCTGCCTTCCGTGTTGATACATCAATGCCCATTTTGGGATCTGCAGTAACTTCTTCCGCACCACCTTCAAGGATCACCGTACCATTAGATACTGTTGCATCGCCATCTGCGCCTTCAGCAAGGGCTAAGGTATACCCGCTTACAGTAAGTCCTGCTAAACCGGAGGCAGTAATTTCACCAGTTCCACTAGCTCCTAAGGTAATAGTCAGTACCCCACTAGATATTGCTGCACTAGCACCACTTCCGGCACCCGACACTACTACATTAATTTCAAGCTCTCCATTACCTGCTACTCCACCAGAGGCTGCGGTAAATGTAACTCCGCCGTAAGTACCCTCGGCCTTTACTGCATCCGCATCTTGTAATGTAACCTCTAAAGCCGCTGCACTCATATTCTCAATACCTATAGTAGCATTTTGATCCTTGTTTGCTCCTATGTGGAAGAACTTACCCCCAAATGTCCCGTCTAAAAGATTCATCTTATTGAATTGTGTGTCGGTGGAAATTCTAGTAATTTCAGTAGCTAATTCATTAATTTCCTTTTGAATTTCACCTCTATCTTCGTTGGTATTGGTATCCGTTGCAGATTGTACTGCAAGTTCCCTCATTCTTTGAAGAATAGCGTGGGTTTCATTTAAAGCGCCTTCTGCAGTTTGGATTAAAGAAATACCATCCTGAGCGTTTCTGCTAGCTTGATTCAAGCCGCGGATTTGGCCTCTCATTTTTTCTGAAATGGCCAGACCTGCTGCGTCGTCCCCGGCTCTGTTAATCCTAAAGCCCGAGGATAGCTTCTCTAAGCTCTTGTTCTGTAGCACATTGTTTGAAGACAATTGACGATAAGTATTAAGCGCTGAAATGTTGTGATTGATAATCATGTAGTCATTCCTCCTTGAATTTTAATTTAGGCATCCTTGCCTGTTTTGAATTTTGCTCCTCCTACGGCCGCTGGAAGAGTCTTCTTGCTTATTATCTTTATCGGTAAAAAACATGGCAAACTTTAGGGTAAAAAATCTTTTTTAACAATTAATCTTCCGGCAAACTAATTTCTTGCTTCATTTCTTCATATATGGGTTTTAAAAATTCAATATCTTGGCCGCATTTATCAATAAAGCCCTTATAAGCATTTAATAAATCCAAATGCTTTTTGTAAAGCTCCTTTTCTTCTTTAAAAATCTTTACGGAGTCCGACAGCAATTTATGTTGAACCCTGTTTATTTGCAACACAAAGGTGGTAAAAAAATCATTTCTCTCAAGGGCCTTAATACTTATATCCAGCTTGTTATACATACGGTCAAGCTGTTTGAAATTACCGTTCTTTAATAAATCAAACATTTTAAATAAATTGGCATTGTATTCCTTCATCCAGCCATAGGAATCAGCCAAGGCCTTATCCATAGCCCTCACTTTATCCCCTAACAAATTTTTATCATAGTTAGTTTTATTGCCATCCAGCCAATTATCTACCACCGTTGTTTTAGTCAGCTGATTATCAATTAAATCCTTTAATGCTACAAATTCTGTCCCCACAATTTTGGCCCCGCCTTTGGTAGTGTTAAGCACCCTACCCGTTTCCATTTTGCTAATATAAAGTTCCATTTGGAATCTCATTCTATTAAAGCCGTCATTAGTTCTAGTTTGATTGCCCTCAACATCCTCTACCCATAAAGCACCATCCAGATCAGCCTCAGTTAAATCTTTACTGTAATGGACACCCTCGGAATGCTGTTTTTCTCCCACATAGGCTAGGTTTTGCCCTACTAAAATAATGGGATTAAACCCGAGATTAGCCAAAAGTTGCAAGGTAACAACAGCAATAGTGGGAGCATCCGAAACCACATCAATCCCCGTATTGGCACCAATTTCTAAATAATAGTGGGCTATTTTATCCTGGGAAGTTATCATATGATACATTTTCCCCGGATAATTCTCAAGAACCTCCGGTGCCACGCTACTACCGAAAACCAGGGGAATAGTTTTTATGGCCCTTTCTTTGAGTTTTGCAAACACCTTTTGATTGTTGACAGTTGGATCATAAGTAGTGGCCACATCCGGGAATACATTGTGATACAGCAAGGTGTTAATAGCCGACCCCACACTAAAAATATAGGCCAACTTATTTTTCTTGATATCTCTTAAATTATCAATTTCTTGATTTAAGGATGGGCCTGCGGCCACCAAAATAGCCGGGACATTTTTAAATGCCCCTCTCTTTTCCATTAAAATATTAGGAGTAGACAAAACTTCTTTGAAATTTTTCATGCTATTAGTGATCCATCTTACCTGAAAAGAGTAATCCGTAGCTAGTTGGCTTCTTTTGGCTTTAACCGTATTTAAAAAAATATCTTTAAAACGCTTAGCTTCTTCCTCAAATAGCTGCTTATGTATAGGCAAATCAATGATAACAGTTTCCCTTCTATTGAGATCTAAAAATCTGTAGATATCTTTTTCAATATTTTCAAAACCCAGGGTAACACCCTTTAAGTTTTTATATTCTGATTTATCCAGGTTTCTTACGGAAAGGAACTTTTCCAATAACTCACCAACAGGTTCAAAAATATAGAAATTATTATCCGGGTTTTCTTTAATGAATAAATCAATATGGTAGCCTAGGCCCGTACCGTAAAAAATAATGTTTTTGCCTTTCACACCTTGATATGCTTCTAGGATTGTTTGAGCCTCTCTTGTCGGATTATATTTACTGTGAAAGTATGTTTTTCTACCTTCCTTATTGAATAGAAGAGTTTGATCCCCTGTTTTTGTTGTTTCCACTTGAAACTGTTTGTCGCCAGCTGCTTCAACGGCAAATAACTTTTCTCGAATACCCGGGTATTTTTCTCGCAAGTAGTTGATGTTATCAATTAGAATCACTGGGATTAGCCTCCTAGCTTTAACGATACTTTTTGTGTTTTTAATTAAGATCTAAATATTCCTTTAAATTTGTTTCTAGTTCCCCAAGAGTTTCTAGAATTTCGTATTCTATTAAATCAGCTAGCAAAACATAATCTTCGTTTTTCCAAACAGATAGCATTTCTTCTAACTGCCCTTGCCAGCCATTAGCCAAATCTGTTATTGGCAAATCTTCTGAATCGACTAATTTTTTTAGGCTCTGTAACAATTGACTTGTCCAATCCAGACCATCAAAGAGGGGTAGCCAATCATCTAGGCTAATATACTCTCCTATGGTAAGTTTCGTTTTAGCGGAACCAAAGCCCTCCTTTAACAATGGCAGATACTCAAGAAAGGATGCAATTGTTTCTTTTAAGAGTTCTTGAGCTGTTCTGACTATTAGGATAATGTTTTGAATTTCTCCAGCGCTTTTGCTCTCTAAATAGGTATTGATATCGGCAACCTCAACACCATCCACCAAGTAATAACTGATAATTTTTTGCTCAGACTGAGCGGCGGCTTCATAATTTTTGATAATTTCTTGGGCATCGGCGATATTTTGAACGGTGGTTGATAAACCTTCTAGGATTATTTGCATGATACTCACAGCCTTTCTAGGTTTGTTGTTTTAAGAGGTTATTGCTATATGAAAGTTGACGAATACTTTTAAAAATGTTAGTATATAACTAGTAAAAGGAGTTGCCGCTTTTGGCTAGGCGGTTAGTCCTTAAAAACGGAATGACCGCCTATATAGGCGGTCAAATTACTTTCTATGCTTAATACATAGAGAAGCAAAGGCTATGATAACCAGACAAAAGGTAAAAATCTCTGTCCAAGAAACCATAGGCGTCACCTCCCCTCATGGGAAATGACCAACCGCCAAAGGGCAACTCTGTTTTATTGTAGCATGGAACCGGTTTCATAACCACGGTAACCAACATAAATCAACTATTATTTTCACAGTCACAGGACCGCTATTTTTTTAGCATAATACTGGCCAATTTCCAATCAATGGAAGTGTCAATATCAATAGAATGCTCCTGGGGCATGATCAGTGCATATGTTTTACTACCATACCAGTTCTCATTGTTTAAGACAAAATCCCAGTAACCACAATAGATTGCTCCGTTTAACCTATAATAATGAGGTAATTGTTGTCTGTTTAAATTTTTACTTCCTTCCCCCAGGAAATTTACCATGGACAAGTCACTAGGCAAGATATTTGACCACCAGGGGTGATGTTCTGTTTCGCAAACAGAAACAACTGCTTCTCCTTGTTTGCGCACCAATAACTCTAGGGCTTTTATTATATCCTCCGCCCTTCTAAGAGGGCTGGTAGGCTGCAATAACATCATTAGATCGTATCTGCGATCATGTAAACCTATCCAATTCATGGCATGCAGGTATACATCCCTGCCCTTTGCCTCATCGGTAGCCAGTTCTGCCGGACGTATAAAGGGCACATCAGCACCAGCCTCCTTGGACACCTGCGCAATAGCCTTATCATCTGTGGAGACTATTAAACGATCAAATATATTGCTATCCAGGGCAACCTCTATTGTATGGCTAATGAGCGGCTTGCCCAGCAAAGGTTTTATATTCTTCCCCGGTATACCTTTTGACCCACCTCGTGCGGGAATAATCCCTAAAACCGTTAATCCATTATACATATCTCTCTACTCCACTTTAGCGAAATACCGCATTGTATTTTGATAATCTTCCCACTGTCCTACATCAAACCATTGTCCGTGATAAGGGAAAACACCTACTTTGCCGCCGTGATCTTTTACTCTCAGCAAAAGATCCGTCATAAGAAGTGCTTCGTTCTTGTCTATGTAATCCAGTGCTTCAGGTTCGAGGCAATAGATGCCCGTATTGACCAGGTAGTGAAAGCTGGGCTTTTCCTCCAGGCCAATCAGCTCTTGTTCTGCTGTTTTTAGAACCCCATAGGGAATAGTGAAATCCTTAAGGGAACCTACCAAGGTGATAGTATTGCCCTCCTCCTTGTGATGTTTTAAAAGTCTGGCATAATCCGCCTCCACTATGACATCACAATTAGCAACCAGAAAAGTTTCTTTAATTTTTTCTTTTAGCAATCTTAGTGCCCCTGCCGTTCCCAGCGGTTTATCTTCTAGGATAAAATCCACATTATAAGGCCTGCCGTTACTCTCTGCAAAATACATTTTTATGATCTCGGCCTTATAACCTAGAGATAATATAAAGTTGGAAAAGCCCTGCTGATGGAATTTATCCATAATTACTTCTATGATGGGTTTATCCCCCAAGGGGATCATCGGCTTAGGCAAAATTCGTGTAAAGGGATCCAGCCGCGTTCCTTTGCCCCCGGCCATTATAATTACTTTTTCTTTTCTTTTGACTTGGGGTATGCGAAAACAATCTGTCCAAACAATGAGATCAACGACCTTGTTTTGGGTATCTATAATCGGAATTTGTCGTATGGTTGTTTGTTGCATTATTTTGCTGGCTTCCTTTTGGGAGGCCCCTTGAGCCAAGGTTTTTGGTTTTGGTTGCATAATTTGTGCCAAGGGGGTGTTAAATCCCAGACCCTGAAGTAAGGCTCGCCGGATATCACCGTCTGTAATAATACCCAATAGGTGGGAATTGGCATCTGTCACCAGCAATACCTGTAAGCCCGATTTGTCCATTTTGGGTAGGCCTTCGGACAGGGTATCGGTGGGTTGGACCATTATGTTTTTAAGTTGATCGGGTGTACGGTGTTGCATAAAAAGGACCTCCCTATGGCTGGTTTCGGCCTATGATTTTTGCAGGGACCCCGGCAACCCTCATATTTTGAGGTATATCATCTATAATAACGGCACCTGCCCCTACAGTGCAATTTGCACCGATGGTAATATTATTGATTATTTTAGCGCCTGTACCTATATGTGTATTTTCTCCTATACAAACATTTCCCGAAACGGTAACTCCTGTAGCCAAGTGTACATGTTCCCCAATATTGCAATCGTGATCCATAACAGTCCCCGTGTTTACAAGAACATTGTTCCCAAGTTTGCAGCCGGGCTGGATAATTACCCCCGCCATAATCTGCACCCCCTTACCTAGTACAACTTCATCTGCAACAATGGCTGAGGAGTGTATCACATTTATAAAGGAATAACCGTTTTCAGCGTATTCCTTGAAAATTTGACCGCGGCGGCTCCCAACATCCGTTGAACCCAAACCGTTTGCCAAATATATCTCAGCAGGATTATAATTAAAAACCTCTTTATCCTTTATTATTCTTAATCCATTAATC
>JBBAFB010000052.1:0-13963 GCA_041655595.1 Bacillota bacterium | reverse complement strand
TGTAAGATGGGCCCTCCAGCTTTTCAACCCAGTTCCAATCTGTGAGGGCTTCTTGGACATGGTATAAATTTTGGTTAGCAATTGCTTTCATTGCCCAAGCGCGAACATTGTCTTGATCCAGATCAATAATAGCCCCCGCATCCCTTAAAACTTGCGCTAGTTTAACAGTCCCCCTACCCAAAAGCAACCCGAGAAACCCTGATACAACGCCATTCAGGCGCTATTTTTTTGTCAAATTATTTTCTTTATGGGGTTGTATATGGTGGTATATTATGCTATAATTAGATATATTTAAAAAGGGGGTTACGGCATGTTCCTTAAGGTAACAAACCAAAAAAACGGAAGAATTAACTTAAGTCTTATCCATGGTTATCGAGACCCCATAACAAAAAAGACAAAACATAAGGTTGTGGAGAACTTTGGTTATGTGGATGAATATCTTGATCTTTATGAGGATCCCATAGCACATTTTAAAGAAGTAGCTAAAAATCGCACTTTAGAGATGAAAGAAGCAGAGGCAGGAAGAGAAATTTTTTTAGGTTCCGTTTTTGAAGATGAAATCATGGCTGAAAATGAAAATTCTATGCGTCACCTGGGGTTTTTGCCCTTAAGTTCAATCTATCATGAGCTGAAGCTAGATCAGTTTCTTATTAATCGTCAGCGAAGCAAATCCATGGATTATTCTCTTAACGATGTCATGCAACTTTTGGTATATACACGGGTACTTAAGCCAGGTTCCAAAAGGGCCAGTTACCGCGAAAAAGAAAACATGGCGGGATCCTATAATTGTGATGAATATGATGTTTACCGTGCCTTGGATTACTTTGCTGCCTTCCGCGAGGGCCTGCTTCTTCACTTGCATGAACAGATAAGAATTAATTACAAGCGCAAAACCGATGTGGTTTTTTATGATGTCACAAATTACTATTTTGAAATTGATCAAGAGGATGAATTCCGCAAGAAAGGTTTTTGCAAGCATAATACCCGCAACCCCTTAGTGCAAATGGGCTTACTACTTGATGCTGATGCCATTCCTATTACCTATCGTCTCTTTGCCGGCAATACCCATGACAGTCAAACAATGATGCCCTTAATACGGGAAACGCGTAAGACCTATGGCTTAGGAAGGATTGTTGTTGTCGCGGATAAGGGGCTAAACAGCGGAGATAATGTTGCCTTTCTTATGGCGAGAGGTGATGGCTTTATTTTCTCTCAAAAGGTTCGCGGCGCCGGCAAGGAGCTTCAGGATTATGTTTTTGATCCCAGTGACTATGTGAAAAAAGAGGGTGTCATAAAGGCTGCTGATTTATGGGGTGAACAAGCTGGAAACCAAGGTGAACCCGTTTTTATGATGAAATCCAGACCCTATCCACAGGACTTCTGGGTAACTTACGCAGATGACAAGAAACGTAAAATCCCTTTGGATGTAAGACAGATTATTTGCTATAACGAGCTTTATGCCAGAAGACAAAAACATAAGAGGGCTGAGGTTATTGAAAAGGCTCAAAAAATCATCACAAATCCCAGACGTTATACTAAAAAGGATGCAGGAGGGGCCCTACGATATGTTAAGAACATTGAATACAACCCGGAAACTGGTGAATGTGTAAGCACTAAACGAGTTCCTTTTTTAGATTTGGACAAAATTATGGAGGATGAAAAGTATGATGGCTATTATGCAATTATTACAAGTGAGATAAAGATGCCTGATCATGAGGTTGTTAAGTCTTATCATGGTCTTTGGGAAATTGAAAGAAGTTTTAGAATTACCAAAAGTGATCTAGAAAGCCGCCCTGTTCATGTTTCCCTGGAACAAAGGATCGAGGCCCATTTTCTTACTTGTTATATTGCCCTTTTGATTTTAAGACTTTTGTGTAAACGGTTAAAGGGAAGGTATTCCCCGGAGCAGGTTATTACTTCTTTACGGAAATATCAGGCTTGTTTGGTTAAGGATAATGTTTTTAAGGCGACCTATTTTGATCAAATTATTAAGGATATTGGAAAAGCGTTAGATATCACCCTAAATCGTCGTTTTTTAAGGACTGGCGACATTAAACAGCTTATTGCAGATAGTAAAAAATGATTTAATGATATACAACACGTTTGGGAAATGAGACAACCCCCGTAAGCCAATACCTACAAGGCTTACGGGGGTTATTTTTTTATTTTAGTGTTAAAGTGAAGGATAATATATTTTTCCCGCCTAATTGTCAACCAAAAAAATAACCGATCAACAACTGGATTAAACCTATCAAAAAGCCAATTACCCCGCCAAGCATTTCAATATGCTTCAATTCCCTTGCTGCCACTTCAAAAACTAAACCTTCCAGCTCATCCCACTCCATTCGACTAATTTTTTCCTCTATCAAAGATGAAAGACTTAAATGCTCCTTTAGTTCCGCAATAGATTTATTTGCAAATTGTTTCAGCAAGCCGGGGGCCATTTTTACTATTGTATTTTCCACCAAACCACCGACAACACTTTTAAAAGCCTCCGGAATCAATGCGGGCAAGGAAGTTACTATTGCATCTTTTGCTTGTGCTGCTAATAACAAAACCAAGTGCTCTCCTGTTTCACCGTCAACAATTTGCCCCGCCAGTTCATCCCAGGAAATCAGCTCTCTCTCGATGATTTCACCCAAAGTCTTAGCTATTTCACTTTTTCTTTTAGGGATGAGTCCTTGAAATGTGAAACCCAGAACCGGTATTGTAATTGGTTTTTGAGGACGAAAAATCATTTTTACAGCTAAATAATTTGTAAACCAGCCGATTAATCCCCCGATTAAAGGAGTAAGCCAAAAAACATGGTTCATTTTAGTTCTCCTTAATGATTAATAACAATATAAAGATATATCATCAAGATTACTAAATCAAGCCACCAAAAAAGCAGGCTTGACACCAGCCTGCTTTTTTAACTACCATCAAGGTCTTTCAATATGCTTGTCATTTTTGCCTAAGCATTTATTACAGCCAAAACATCTTGAAACCCGATCAGTAAATACCTTGTCTATCGTTTTTATTATCCCATCGGCAGACTTGTTTTCTGCCGAGTGCACAACTATTTTTTTAGGTGCGATGGTAATTAAGGTGCTAATTAGCAAATCTTCATAATTTAGTTCATTATCACCTATTTCAATTATAAAGTTTTCCAAGTAATCATTATTAATCAAGTTACCAAGATCATCGTACAGCCTGAAAGTTTTATCTTTTTCTATAAGCACATGCACAACTTCAACTTTTGGTTCTTGGATGTCAACAAAATATTTCAGTAAGCCGATGAAGTCATTATACTCTTTTTCCATTAAATATTCATCTATGGCCCACTCGGCAATTCCACCCAGCTCTTCAATATAATTTTTTAGTCTGAAACGAACAAACCCGTCAAATATTAACAGTTTATCTGTTTCTAAATAATCCAAGACTAACTGCAGAATTGTTTTTTTCCGTTTTTGGTTTGGATTGGCCTTAAGGTAGTTGGTTGCCTTTTCTAAGATACCTTGCTGCTCCTCGGGGCTAAAGGCTAAATAATAGGTGCCGATTAAATTGGCCAGTAACTGTACTTCAATTTTTTCGACTATTATTTCCGCCACTAATTCCGCCATTAAATATTTTACGATAAATGCAGTACCTTCTTTTGCTCCTAAACTTTCTTTTAAATCAAAAACATTTAAGTCCCAAAAAAAATATTCCCCTGTATTACTTTCATCAACTGTTAAAATAACATCTTCAAACAGTAAGGGCTCAAGCTTTGTTTCCAGCTTTTCACGTATGAAATCGATGTTTTCGGAACTACCAATTGATATTAGGGGGGACATCTTTTTCACCCCTTTCTGCTCATAGTATATGTGTGCAGAAATCATAGTATACAAAATTTCATTGCCATCAATTAGACACTCAGGAAACTTAAGACTTAAATTAAAGGATCTCTTGAATTCCCTCGTCTAAAATTAGAATATGAAATTTTTTCTATTTTGTTCTTGAATTAAAGCCAAGTACGGGAGCAATCTGAATTGGATTTTCCGCTCTGTGTTTTAATAAAGATTTGGTCGGACAATCAAAAAATCCCCGCATCATCTGCGAGGATTTTTGTAATCTCTTGGTGGTCGCTACTGGATTCGAACCAGTGACCCCTTGCATGTCAAGCAAGTACTCTAACCAACTGAGCTAAGCGACCCTTTTAATTTGATGGCGGGCCCCTGGTTTGCCCGGCACATTTATATTATGGAGGATGCTTAAAAATATGTCAAGACTCACAAATTTTTAAGCGTGAATGCTCAGACCATGAACGTTTTCCGCCGCCTCCATAACGCTTTCAGCTAAAGTTGGATGGGCATGAATTGTTTGGGCAATTTGCTTTGCCGTTGCACCCATTTGTATTGCCAATGCGGCCTCAGCTATTAAATCAGTGGCATGAGGGCCAAAAATATGAACACCTAATACTTTATCAGTTTCGGCATCAGTGATAATTTTTACATTACCATCGGTTTCCTCCATACAACGTGCTTTTCCAAGAGCCGTAAATGGAAATTTACCCACCTTGGTTTTTATTCCTTTTGCTTTAGCCTCTTGGGAGGTCATCCCCACCGTACCCACTTCGGGCATGGTGAAAATACAGCTCGGCACTACAGTGTAGTCCATTTTTCTATCTCCCCCCATTATATGTTCAACAGCTACCATGCCCTGTGCAGAGGCCACATGAGCCAACTGAATCTTGTTAGTAACGTCTCCAATAGCATAGATACCAGGCACATTGGTTCTTAAGAATTCATCAACTAAAATTTCACCCTTTTGGCCGGTTTCCACTCCCACTGTTTCCAGTCCTAAGCCCCTGGTATTAAAGGTTCTGCCAATGGAAATCAATACCTTGTCGGCTTTAATTTCTTCGCCAGACTCTAAAGTTGCCACTACCTGGTCGGCTTCTTCCACAACCGATTTAATCATGGCCTTGGTCTGAACTGCAATTCCTTTCTTCCTTAAAAGCATCTGCATTCTTCTGGAAATCTCATCGTCAACCAAAGGCAAAATCGTAGGCATTGCCTCAACTATAATAACCTTAGTACCCAGCTCGTGAAAGATTGTAGCAAACTCGCAGCCTATAACACCTCCGCCAATAACCAAAAGGGATTTGGGTATTTCATCTAATTGCAAAGCTTCATTGCTGGTGATAACTGTTTTCCCATTATAGCCCAAGGAAGCAATCAATGCCGGCTCAGAACCGGTAGCGATAATAATATTTTTAGCAGTAATAGCCTTAGAATTACCTTCCGAATCCATTATTTCCACAGTATTCGGAGCGGAAATTCTTCCTTCCCCCGATAAAATCTCCACCTTATGGCGAGAAAGGAGAAAATCAATGCCTTTAACTAATCCGGTTACTATTTCGTTTTTTCTGGAGACAACTTTTTTATAGTCAACAGAAAAGCCTTCAACGCTAATTCCGAAGGTTTCGGCATTTTTAATTTGACTTACTAGCTCCGCACTTGCTACTAATGCTTTTGTTGGTATACAACCCCTATTCAGGCAGGTTCCGCCCAAACTATCCTTTTCCACAATAGCCACCTTTGCGCCCAATTGCGCCGCCCTAATAGCCGCGACATAACCCCCTGGGCCGCCTCCGATAATAATCACATCGAATGTCATTTACTAAACTCAACTCCTTTTGATTTGGTTACCATTTTTAACATTATATCATTAAGCATACTTACCTTCAATCTATCATAATCACAGAGGAATACTGCCCCCCAGCCGCTACTTTTTAGAAAATAAATCACAAACACAATGCTATGATATTTGCATAGAATGCCATAGCAATTATTCATCTGATCCGGAGGGGGTTTTAAAATGTCCATAAGCGGTAAGGCGCGCCTTGTTTTTCCCGGCGGAAACACATCCCTAGGGTTTTACTCATTTTCTGATCAAATAATTGATCACAATTTCAATCGTTTGTTTATTCTAAAAGGAGGTCCCGGGGTTGGTAAATCTACCCTGATAAAAAATGTGGGCAAAAGGCTATTGGAAAAAGGATATGATTTAGAGTACCACTGCTGTTCTTCCGATAAAAATTCCTATGACGGATTAATAGTGCCTGCTTTAAAAATTGCCATTTTTGACGGGACTGCCCCCCATATTATGGACCCAAAGTATCCCGGTGCGGTTGATGAAATTGTTAACCTTGGCGCCTATTGGTCGGAAAAAGGCTTGGTTGCAAAAAAGGAGGATATTTTTCGTTTAACCAAAGAAACCAAGCACCTTTTTGCCAGAGCCTACAATTATTTAGCACAAGCAAAACTGTTAAATGATGATTTGGAAAGCTATTATCAGGTTTGCAACAGCTTGGATATAAAAAATGCCAATTTAATATCTAATCAGCTAATCAAGGAAATTTTAAATACGGATAAAGAGCCCTCCGAACCGAAGGTCAGAAATCTGTTCGCCTCAGCCATTACGCCACAGGGACTAATTAATCATCTTCCGAGCCTGTTTGACGATTTAGACAAAAGATATATTATTACCGGCCCTTCCGGAAGCGGAAAAGCAACCATTGTAAAAAAAATTTACTTAGCGGCCGTAAATTTTGGCCACCAAGTAGAGGCCTTCCACTGCTCTCTCTTACCTACCCAATTGGAACATTTAATTTTACCAGAACTCAGTATAGGGGTTATTACCAGTGCAGGTCATCATATCTACCAGCCTAAGCCAAATGATACCGTAATCAGTACAGGTAAACTAATTGATTATGATTTGTTAAAACCATATACCAATGATATTGCCGAAGCAGCACGAAGATTTGACGGTGCATTAAAAAGAGGCCTGGAATTTCTAAGCAAAGTTAAAGAGTATCGGGATCAACTGGAGGCCATCTATATTAGCAACATGGACTTCGAGGCCTTAAAGATCTGCAGGGAAAGACTTATTCTTAAGATAGAAAGCCTAACAGGGTAGAGGGGCAAAGCTGCCCCTCTACTTTTTAAAAAATGTCCCCAAAACAGTTTTACCCCCGGACAAAACCATTCCCATAAAACCTTTATTAGCGTGGAAAATGTCATCAAAAGCCTTAATCACCTGATCTATTTGCTCCTTTGTTACAATTAAAGGTGGCTCGAGCCTAATAACATTTGGATTATTAAGTGTAAAGGCTGTGATAATTCCATATTTATTTTGCAATTCCCCCGCTACCAAAGATCCTAAATATTCTTCAGATAACCTGTTGACTGCCCCACCGGTCAATTTATCCATTAATCCGGTGGGCTTGCTAAATTCTATACCCACCATCAAGCCCTTACCACGAACATCCTGAATCATGCCATATTTCTCCTGCAAGTCTTTTAGCCCCTGAAGCAAATACGCTCCTTTTTCCTGAGCTGCCGCTGCTAAGTCCAATTCAATAATTTGGTTAATCCCTTCAATAGCCGCAGCTGCGGCCCAAGTATTGCCCCCAAAGGTAGAGGTGTGCAGCAAGGCCTTCTCCATACCGCCATAGGCCTTATCCCAAATTTCTGCCTTAGTTGAATAGGCACCGATTGGCATAATGCTTCCACCCAAGGATTTAGCCAGACAAATAATATCCGGAACCACATTTTCGTGCTCGCAGGCAAACATTTTACCCGTTCTACCAAACCCCGTTTGGATTTCATCAACAATCATCAAAACACCATATTTATTACAAATTTCGCGGACGCCCCTTAAATAGCCTTCGGGAGGGACAATAATACCGCCTTCCCCTTGAATAGGTTCCAGTATAAAGCAGGCAACATCCTTTTTATATACCTTGTTCTCTAGTGCTTCTAAATCGCCAAAAGGAATTGCCTCACAGTCAGCCATCAAGGGCTGAAAGGGAGTTTGATATTTTTGTCTGCCCGTAACGGATAATGCTCCAAAAGTTTTCCCATGAAAGGAACCCTCGCAATAGAGAGTTTTGGTTTTGCCGCTGGCAATCCTAGCTAGCTTTAGGGCTCCCTCTACTGCCTCAGCTCCGCTATTGCAGAAAAAGCTGCGCTCCAAACCCTGAGGCAGAATCCTAGCCAGATTGTGAGCCAGACCACTTACAACCGTGCCTAAGGCCGCTTGTAAAATATTTGGCAAGCTCTTTACCTTTTCAACAGCTTCTATCACACTCTTTGGATTGTGTCCTAAATTTAAAGCCCCATACCCTCCAAGGAAATCCAAATAAACATTACCGTCTCTATCCCAAACCTCTACCCCTTCCGCACGGACAAATTGCTTGTCAAAGTTAAGAATACCCATCATATTAACCAAGCCCGGGTTTATATAGGTTTTGTGGTAGTCCCGCACCTGCCTGCGCTCAAGCTTTAAAACATCATCAATTTGTAAAAGATTGTTATACTGCATTATACCTTTTCTCCCTTCCAGTACTTGATTGAAATCTTATCATCAATTACAATCCATATTTTTTCCAAAGCTCCCCTAAATCCTCTATGTAATGTAAATCATTAGCAAAAAAGGCTTTCCGTCATGGAAAGCCCTTGCTATCTAAGGCTTTGTTTGGTGCCCGAGACCGGAATCGAACCGGTACGAGATATGAGTCTCGCAGGATTTTAAGTCCTGTGCGTCTGCCTGTTCCGCCACCCGGGCATGTAAAATTATTGGAGGCGACGCCCGGATTTGAACCGGGGAATAAAGGATTTGCAGTCCTCTGCCTTTCCACTTGGCTACGTCGCCTTTTGGAGCGGAAAACGGGATTCGAACCCGCGACCCCCGCCTTGGCAAGGCGGTGCTCTACCACTGAGCTACTTCCGCAAATTCTATGGTGCCTCAGGGCGGAATCGAACCGCCGACACGAGGATTTTCAGTCCTCTGCTCTACCGACTGAGCTACCGAGGCAATTAAATATTCAAGCCCGGTGACAGGCTTGAACGAGTTAATCAAAATTGGCGGAGCTGACGGGAATCGAACCCGCGATCTTCGGCGTGACAGGCCGACATGTTAAACCGCTACACTACAGCTCCTGATTAATGGTGGGCGATGACGGGCTTGAACCGCCGACATCCTGCTTGTAAGGCAGGCGCTCTCCCAACTGAGCTAATCGCCCATTATGCAAGCATAATTATACACAAATTAAGCTCCGTTGTCAAAAGCAATCCAGCTTGAATTATTTTGAGCAACAAAGATATTTTAGCATGTATTCCCGTTGGATGTCAAAGGGTATTTTTATTTAAATGCAAACCGATTAAGGCTTCCCTAATTAGTTTTGCCGCCAGGACAGCTGTTCTTTGAGATTGATCCCGTTGAGGGGATACTTCAACAATATCTAAAGCGACCACCGGTAGCTTAACCATCAACAACATTGCTTGCAGTATTTCTTTGGAGGTGCATCCCCCCGGTTCAGGTGTCCCCGTACCGGGTGCAAAGGCAGGATCAACTACGTCAATATCTATCGAAAGATATATCGGGCCGCCTTGCCAACCGTTTGCCAATCTATTCAAAGGCTCTAGTATTTCATCAAAGAAGAAATTAACATTGCTTTTGGCAAAGGCTAGCTCCTCGGCGGAGCCGGAGCGAATTCCAAATTGATATAAATTTTCAAACCCTACCAACTTGCCCACGTGGCGCATTACAGTAGCATGGTTATAAATTTCCCCCCCGTAGTCTTCCCGTAAATCCCCATGGGCATCAAAATGAAACACTACCAAATCCTCGAAATGTTTTTTTGCGGCTTTTACCAAGGGAAAAGATATTAAATGCTCCCCGCCCATTGCAACAGGCAACTTGTTTGAAATAAAAATATTATCAGCAACCTTTTCTATACGATCCAAGCTAAGCAAGGTGTTACCCAAGGGAAGATCCAAATCACCGGCATCATAGTATTTAACGTCTTTTAAAGATCCTTGTTGATAATAGCTGTATTCTTCCAAAGCATCGGAAACTAGACGAATTGCCTGCGGTCCAAATCTTGTGCCGGATTGAAAACTGACCGTAAAATCCATGGGCACACCAAACAAAACAAAATCTGCCTGTTGATGAGTCGCCTGACTTCCCATAAAACCGAATTGCCTATGCAAAAAGGGGTGCATTTTAAATCATCCTTTATTTTATAATATCTTTTATAAACGGAGGCAAAACAAAAGCTGCCTTGTGGATTTGAGGTGTGTAGTACCTGGTGCTTAAGTGGGCAAAATTACTTTCATCGGCTTTTTCAGGATCATATTTTTTACTGCCTAAGGTAAAGGACCATAGGCCGCTAGGATACGTAGGAATGTTTGCAAGGAATATCCTACCGATGGGAAAAATACTTTTCACGTCATTTAAAACTCTTCTAATCAATTGTTCTTCAAAAAACGGAGACTCTGTTTGGGCAACAAAAATTCCGTCCTCAGTTAAAGATTCATAAACCGAAGCATAAAATTCCTTGGAAAACAGGCCCACTGCTGCCCCAATTGGATCGGTGGAATCCACAACAATCAGATCGTATGTGTTTTTGTGCTCCGCTACATGCTTTATCCCATCATCAAAAATTATCTCAACTCTTGGATCCTGTAAACCCTGGGATATTTCAGGCAGATACTCTTTACTTACCTCAACCACTCTTCGATCAATTTCTACTAGAGTAGCTTTTTCTATACTGGAATGCTTAACGATTTCTCTGATACTACCGCCATCACCTCCACCGACAACCAAGGCTCTTTTAGGGTTTTTTAAAGTGTTTAAAGCAACATGAGTAATCATTTCATGGTAAACGAACTCATCCTTAATCGTTGTTTGAATAATGCCATCTAAAAGCAGCATCCTACCGAAGGCTTCCGTCTCTATTACCATCAAATCCTGAAATTCTGACTGCTCCTTATGTAAAACCCCCATAGTTTTACAAGAAATACCTAGATTGGGTGTTTGCAACTCACTAAACCATAAACCTTCCATTATTCATGCCTCCTTGATACTTTACTTCTCTTGCCGATGAAAGTATTATAACAACCTTCAATATATCTAGCAAGTGCCCACAATATGTAGCTTTTACAAAGAGCTTGAAAACAATCTAATTGATGTTTTCAAGCTCTTTATTTTGTAATATATTCAACAGTTGTTTCCTAGCAGCCTGAGGCTACGCTGAGCAATTTGTTTTTATTAATAAGTTTTATATGTGTTCTGTTCACCTGAATAATTTCCGTATCGGAAAAACGGTATAGTAAGCGACAAACTACTTCCCTGGTAGTACCAATTGCAGCCGCCATTTCATCAAGAGTCATGGTTCTTCGAACCAGGTCTTCACCACGAGTTTCAAAAAAATCTAACAGAAGCTTGGCAAGTCTTCCGGCGTTAGGACTAAAAGCCATCTCCTCAATTACATTGCTAGCTCTCCGTAGCTTTTTATTGAGCATAATGCACAAATCCCATAAAGCTTCGCTATTGTTGCTGATCAAAGGCAACAATTCCGCCCCGTGCCATTGCATAACCAAAGTGGGAGTTTTTACTATGAGCGCGTTAGGAGCGGGTTCCCCATCAAACAAGGTATGCCCCCAAATTACATCGCCTGCTCCAAACATGTTTACTACTAAAGCCCTGCCCTCTGCGGATTCTTTTCTGCCTTCAATTAAACCTTCCCTAATATATACTACACCTTTCCAAATCTCACCGGCAGAAACAATAAATTCCCCTGGCTCCAGATACCGCTGAACGCCTATTCTGTCGATTTCTTGAAGCTTGGCAATGCTTAGTTTTCTAAAGACGGGTACATGGGCTAAAGTATTTTCCAAGGCTTGCATTCACAGCACCCTCCTAAAATTATTATTCCAATGCCTAAATCTTATTCAAAGTTGATGCTAGACACCAACCCAATCATTAAATAACTTTTGTCCTTTCGATGATAACAGATAAATAAGCAATCCGACGGAAAAAATAGGAGCCATTAGAAACATGGAAAAAGCAGTACCCTCATTAATCATGCTATCTAAACCCAATTGAACCCCGCCTACGATACCCAATGTTGCAGCTCCTAAAAACAGCGGGAACACCCACTTTTTCTTCAGTAAAGTCCCATACAAAAAGATAAACCAACCTACAACTGCGACCCAATTAAGTCTTTGGACAGCTACAAACTGAGCGGCGGTACCTTCTACCCCCCCGTGAGACAGGGAACGGCTGGCAGATGCAACCCCGTTAAATAGACACAACACATAAACCATACCTACAATTGTAGCGAATATTACTATTTTTGAATCTAATTTTCTAACATATGTCATAAAAAGATAAAATAAAACTAAATTAGGTACAAACAGCAAAACATATTTGGGAAACAAACCGGCACTGGCTGCTGCTACAATGGGAAATCCGGTGCCTTGAACCATCAGTAAAATACCTGCCATCGCCACTGCCCAAGCATTTTTATGACCCTTCCAATACAAGTACGAGGCTATTAATAATATCACGGAACCTATGACTGCAATGTCGGTTAAGGCCGGATACATCCATTTAATGATATCCGCACAAACCCCTACCCCTTCTCCTGCTGCCAGTTCTTGGGCTTTCTTTGCAAAATAGGCTTCCTGCCAATGGATATTAAACACTATTAAGCTACCGAATATGCCATATAGCGCGCCGATTAAAGCTATTATACCCCCCGCTTTTCGCTTTTCGACCATTAACATTACCCCCTTTTTTGATACATGCAGTTTTTTTCACTTAACAAAAGGCTCCCCCACAGCACAAAAACTAATTTCCCCTTCTTTACAATCCCCCCTATTTTGATTATTTGCCGGCCAGCAATAACTTAAGTGAGTACTCACTCAAATTGTAAATTTTTTTATACGATTCTAAGTAGAATCGTATAAGTTAGCTTTTATGCTTACAAAAATCGGCCCCACCTGTTGTTGCTTAATCCCTAAGAACCATCTCTAATTTTGTTAGGCGGTTACCGTCAAGCTGAAAGACCTTTATCCAATAACATGAAGATCTGATCAAGGGCCTCTTCTAAAATATTAGTTCCCCCTCCACCTTCGGCCTCAAGTATATAACGATTCAAAACTTCTTCTACAATACCGAAAATGGCCATTGATATAATCCAGGGATTGCATTCTCTGAGTTCCCCTTTTTTCACACCCTCTTCAATTGTATCCTTCAAAAACAAAGGGACACCTCCGATTTTTTGTATGCCACCTTCGGTACAAAAAGGTAAATATCTTTCTCTAATAATGATTTTAGCTACTTTGGGGTCCTCCCAGACCAAGGCAAAGTGAAAGTTCAACACCTTCCGTATTTTAAGCAAAGAGTGTAAATCCGAGGCTTTAATCTGTTTTAAAAAATTGATCCTTTTTTCACATTCTTTTTCAAAAATATATTCTAATATTTCCTCCTTATTGGAAAAATAATAATAAACTAATCCCACGGAAATACCGGCCTCGTTAGCAATTTTATCGGTTGTGGCGGAATAGAAGCCTTCTTGGGACATTACCTCAATTGCGGCATTAGCTATTACATCCTTCTTATGTAATTTCATCAAATCACTCCTGCTGCCCTTGCCCAATTTTGAATATAACCTCAGTTTCAACTTAAGTATATCATGCTTACAAAGTATGTCAATAGATTTTGAGGATTCTTAAAATTTGGTTGATAGGATATTAGATGTGGGGTAATATATTCTTGATACTAAAAAAGGCCCAAACTCGTAAGTTTGGGCCTCTACCATCATGCTGATTTATTGCCTACCTTCTCTACTGCTGATTTACTAAAGACAACTACCGGGTAAAGGATAATCACCGCAACCGTATTAATTGCCGTAGCCGGAAGCACTACCGTAGTAAACAACACGCTGAAGGGAAGTGGTAAACCGGAAATCACCAGGGCTGAACCTAAAAAAATTGCCCCACTGACAATAGTTCCCACTATACCGATCAAACCAGACAAAACATACTGATTAACGCGGCCGCCAAGTACTTTAATTATGCCCAAAACAACAAAGGCCGCAGCTAATTTGTCGAAAATACTCGGTATCTGACCTCCCGGAAAGGTGGTT